>CADBNY010000001.1 GCA_902796215.1 uncultured Erysipelotrichaceae bacterium
AAGTAGTAATACAGTTAGTCGTAAATATTCTGCTGGTATTATGAGTACTTTAACTCAAGAAGTTTTAAATCGGGGCTTTAAATATTACGATTGGAATTTAAGTAGTGGAGATGCTGGTGAGACTACGGATCCAAATGGCGTTTATAGTAATGTTATTAATAATTTGAGTCGTGATCGTGTTAATATGGTTTTAATGCATGATATTAAAACATATACAAGAGATGCTTTACGTAATATTATTCGTTATGGAAAAGAAAACGGTTATACATTTGAGAAGATTACTATGGATACAGAAATGATTCGGCAAAGAGTTAATAATTAAGATTTATAAGAGAAGGGGGTAACTCCTTTTCTTCGTTTATTAGACAAAAAAATAAAATTGATATATAATATAGTAGGAGTGGTTTGATGGGAAAATTTCGACCAGATATTTATAAAAAGAGTATTTTTGAGATTGATTATAAAAAATTAAAAGAAGAAGGAATTCGTTGCTTAGTTTTTGATTTAGATAATACTTTAGGATTAATTTCTCATAAAGATTGTCCAAAGGAAACAAAAAAATTACTTAGACGATTAAGAAAAGAGTTTTTTGTTGCAATATGTTCTAATAATAATAATAAAAGATTAAAACCTTATTTGGATGATTTAAAAATTGAAGGAGTTGCTTGGAGTATGAAGCCTTCTATTTTAGGACTTTCTATTATTAAAAAGAAATATCATTTAAGGAAATCAGAAATGTGTATTATTGGAGATCAGCTTGTTACAGATATATTAGCAGGCAATCGATTTCGTATTAAGACTATATTAGTTGATCCATTAGGGGAAAAGGATTTAAAGATTACGGGGCTTAATCGTAAAATAGAAAAAGTAATTATGAGTCAATATAAAAAAAGGGGCTTGTTTGAAAGAGGTAAATATTATGAATGATAAAAAAGTTTGTCAAGGGTGTGGTGTGGTACTTCAAGACGAAAATGTTTTGCAAGAAGGATACACAACAAATTTAGAAAATCAAATATGTCAAAGATGTTTTCGAATGAAAAATTATGGAGAATATCAAACTGTTGCTAAATCAAATGATGAATATGTGAAAATATTACAAGGGGTAGCAGAAACAAAAGATTTAGTTTTATATATAACGGATTTATTAAATTTAGAAAAGAACATTGAAAATATTCGTTCTATAATTCCTAATAAAATGATTTTAGTTTTAAATAAAAAGGATGTTTTACCAAAATCTGTAAAGGAAGAAAAATTAATTCAGTATTTAAAAAAGGAAAACAATCTTTTTGAAGAAGTTATTGTTATTTCTACTCTTAAAAATTATAATATTGATTATTTATTAAAAAGAATAAAGTATTATCAAACAAGTAAAAATGTATATGTTGTAGGGCATACAAATGCTGGAAAGAGTAGTTTAATCAACAAACTTATTCATAATTATTCGGATAGTGGACAAGAATTAACAATGAGTCCATTGCCATCCACTACATTAGATACTATTCATATTTGTATTGATGAACATTTAACTTTAATTGATACTCCTGGACTTGTGGATGTTGGTTCTATTTTAAATTATGTAGATGAAAAAATGGTAAAGAAGATATCTCCTAGAAAAGAGATTAAGCCGAGAACATATCAACTTCGAAAGAATCAATCTATTATTATTGAAGATTTAATTCGAATTGATTATGTTGAAGGAGAAAAAAATAGTTTTACTTTATTTATATCTAATGATTTAAAGGTCAGAAGATTATTAAATATTTTTAATAATAGTGATTTAAAAGACAAAAATAAAATTACTTATCAAGTGAAGTATGATGAGGACTTAGTTATTAGTGGTTTAGGTTTTGTTAAAATTGTTAATAAGGGTGTAATAGATTTATATATTGACAAGAATATTGATTCTTTTTTGAGGAAAAGTTTAATTTAATTAGTGGGTGATTTTATGAATAATAAAGGGTTTACTTTGGTAGAATTATTAGTTGTAATTGCTGTTATGGGAATTATTACTGGAATGTCTATTCCTTTGATTCGAAATGTTCAGCTTGATCGAGAAAATAAAAGATATGAAGCTTATTTGAGCAGTTTAATATATAGTGCTAAATTATATGTAAATTCTTATGAAGAAGATTTGTTTGGTAGAGAAAGCAATGGGTGTGTAATTATTTCTTATACGGATTTATCTAGAAGAAAGCTATTGAAAGATATTGATGTGAAGAATGTTAGTTGTAATTCTGATAAGACACTTATTAAAATTATAAAAGCTGAAGGAAAATATACTTATACTCCTCAAATTGGGTGTGGAGAGTTAGTTGATGGAGTTGTTGCTAATCCAACAATTTATCCTAGTGGTAGTGAAATTACTCTTTCTTCTTGTGAATAGTGACAATAGAAAATAAAGATTGTTTATGTCTTTATTTTTTTTGTCAATCTTTTGTAAAATGTTGAAAAAAAAGAAAAAAAAACTTTACTATTTTTATTGTTTTATGTACTATTATAGTAAGTAGTGGTTGATAGTGGTGAAAAGTGGGGGATAAGAATGTTTATAGGAGAATATCATCATGCAATTGATGAAAAAGGAAGAATTATTATTCCATCTAAATTTCGAGATGAGCTTGGTGGTAATTTTATTATTACTCGCGGTATTGAAAATTGTCTCTTTGTATATTCTTTAGAGAATTGGAATAAAATTGTTGAAAAATTAAGTTCTTTGCCTTTCACCCGTAAGGATGCTAGAGTTTTTAATCGCTTCTTTATGTCAGGCGCTACAAACGTAGAATTGGACAAACAAGGACGAGTTAATGTTTCTGCACCTTTAACTGAGTATGCTAATTTACAGAAGGATTGTGTTATTATTGGTACGGGCGATCGACTTGAAATTTGGTCACAAGAGTCTTGGGATGGTTTCTTTGATTCTACAAAAAATAGTATGTCAGACATAGCTGAAAACTTATTTAATGAGAGTGTGAACTTATGATAGAGAAACATGTTAGTGTACTACTGAATGAATCTATTTCCTCCCTAAATTTAAAAGAAAATAGTATCATAGTTGACGCTACGTTAGGCTATGCAGGACATAGTAGTAGCATCTTAGATAGAATAAAAAAGGGGTATTTATTCGCCTTTGATCAAGATAGTGAAGCTATTCGATATAGTACCAATCGTCTTTCAAAGATTGGTACTAACTTCACTATCATAAAAAGTAATTTTGTCCATATGAAGGAAGAACTTCAAAATTTGGGAGTAGAAGAAGTAGATGGAGTTTTATTTGATTTAGGGGTTTCTTCTCCTCAATTAGATGAAGGTGAACGTGGCTTTTCATATCATGTTGATTCTAGGCTTGATATGAGGATGGATCGGGAACAAGCTTTATCTGCTTATGAAGTGGTAAATGAGTATTCTAAAGAGAATTTAACTAAAATATTTTTAAAATATGGTGAGGATCGTTTTGCAAATAATATTGCAAAAAAGATTGTTGAGTATCGAGAAGTAAAACCAATTGA
Source organism: uncultured Erysipelotrichaceae bacterium (assembly GCA_902796215.1). Lineage (GTDB taxonomy): Bacteria > Bacillota_I > Bacilli_A > RF39 > UBA660 > UBA3789. Next base: position 3,504 of record CADBNY010000001.1, read on the forward strand.
AACGACCTTAGAATTGGTTGATATTATTAAAACAGCCGTACCTATGAAATTTCGCAAGGATAAGCATCCTGCAAGACAAATCTTTCAGGCTATTCGGATTGAGGTTAACCATGAATTAGATGTTTTGGAGCCTAGTATTAATCAAGCCTTAGATTTGCTAAAAGTTGGTGGTAGATGTGCTGTTATAACATTCCATTCACTAGAAGATCGATTGGTAAAAAATATATTTAAGGAAAAGTGTAGGATTAATGAAAAAGTAAAAGGTATGCCTAATATTCCAAAGGAGTATTTGCCTGATTTTCAATTAGTAGAGAATAAGGCTATTAAGCCTAGTGAAGAGGAGGTAAAAAATAATCCTCGGGCAAGAAGTTCAATCCTTCGAGTTATTGAAAGAATAAAATAATAGGAGATGAAAAAATGAAAAAGGTAAAAAAGAAAGTAAAGATTTCAAAATTTGAGAAATTACTATATACTTTAGCCGTTTTCTTATTAGTAATTTCTCCTGTTTCAATTGTATTTTCAAAAGCAACGCTTGCAGAGATAAATTTTGAAGTTGAAAAGCAGAAAAAAGAAATTGAGAAACAAAAGAAAACGAATGAATCTTTATCAATGACAATTGATGAGTTAGCTTCTTTAACTAAGATACAGCAGGTTGCAGAAGAGCAGGGTTTGAGTTATAATAATAATAATATAAAATCTGTAAAAGAAGATAATTAATATTAGGAAGTGATAACTTGAAAAAGAAGAGAAGAAAAAACAATATTAAATATTCTAGATTGTTTATATTTTGTTCTCTTCTTTTATTTTGTCTAATGATAGGGAGAACGGTTCAATTGGGATTATCTAAAAAGATAGATGGAATTAATTTGAGAGAGTTGGCAAGTAAAAGAACCACTAAAACAGATATTGATGTAGCAAAACGTGGGACTATTTTTTCTAACAATGGGGATGTTTTAGCACAAAATGTTTCTTCTTATAAATTAATTGCTTATTTGGATCCTAAAAGGACCACGAATGAGAATAGGCCTCAACATGTTATTGATAAGGGGGATACTGCTGAAAAGTTAGCTCCTATTCTAGGAATGGAGAAAGAAGAGATTTTAGGTTATTTAGAAAAAGAAAATGTTTATCAAACGGAATTTGGAACAAAAGGAAAAGGACTTAGTGAACTACAAAAAAAACAAATAGATGATTTGAATTTACCGGGACTTGATTTTATTGAAAGCTTTAAGAGATATTATCCAAAGGGGAACTTTGCTTCTTACACTATAGGCTATACGAAAAGTGCTTCGGATGAAGATAGTACTATTAATGGTGAAATGGGTATTGAAAAAGAGTACAATGAGATTTTAAAAGGAGAAGATGGTTATACTCGTTATCAAAAAGATTTAAAGGGATATAAGATTGCTAATACACCAGTAGATGTTAAAGATGCTGTTCAGGGAAAAGATATTTATTTAACTATTGATTCTAATATTCAATTTTTTATTGAGCAAGCATTAAATACTGCTGATCGAGATTATGATTGGGAATGGTTTACGATTACTGTTATGGATGCAAAAACAGGTGCTATTTTAGGAACGTCTACCTCTCCATCTTTTGATCCCAATAAGAGAGATATTATAAATTATTTAGATTTATTTTTATCATCTCCTTATGAACCTGGTAGTACGATGAAAACATTTACTTATATGGCGGCTATGGAAAATGGTGTTTATAATGGTTCTGAGACGTACAAATCTGGTGTTTATGTAACTAGTGATGGTACTGAAATTGGAGATTGGAATAGAAATGGATGGGGGATTATTTCTTTTGATAAAGGATATGCTATGAGTAGTAATGTTGGTGTTATTAATATTATTAATCGTCATATGTCTAGTGTTATGCTTCGTCAGTATTTTAGAAAATTGGGTTTTGGCCGTAAAACAGGTATTGAACTTCCAAATGAAAATAAAGGTAATTTAGAATTTAAATATGAAACAGAAATTTATAATGCTGGTTTTGGGCAAGGTATTACCACAACTCCTATTCAAAATGTAAAAGCAATGACTCCTCTTACCAATGATGGGATGTTATTAAAACCTTATCTTATTTCTAAAATAGTTGATTCAGAAACAGGAGAAGTTGTTTTAGAAAACGGACGAGAAGAAATTGAGCGCGTTGCTTCTACTGCAACTGTTCAAAAGATGATTCAGCTTATGGATGATTGTGTTAATGGTATTGGAAATACAGGAAGTGGATATCGAATTGATGGAGGGGAACTTGTTGGAAAAACAGGGACTGCTCAGATTGCGAATGCAAATGGTGGTGGTTATCTTTCTGGAGAGGAAGATATTATTTCCTCTTTTTCTGGAGTTTATCCTAAGAGCAATCCTCAAGTTATTATTTATGCTTCTGTTTCTAGACCAAGTGGTGGTAGTCAGAAACCGGTTAGTAATGCTGTTAAAGAAATTGTTTCTAATATTTCAAAGTATTATGGAAATAGTGATACTAATACGTCTTCTGTTAATATTAGTGATTATCAAATTCCTTCATTTATTAATAAAAAAATTGATGTAGTTAAAACTGTATTAGATGCTAATGGAATTAAATATGTCGTTTTAGGAAATGGTGATAAAGTTGTAAAACAAACCCCAGAAGATAAAAGTATTATTACTACTGGTGATACTGTTTATCTTATTACAAATGATTCGTTAATTACGGTTCCAAATGTTGTAGGATTGTCTTCAAAGATTGCAAAGGACTTACTACAAAAACTTGGCGTGATTGTTCATTTAGATGGAGTTGGTTATGTTACTGCTCAATCTGTTGGAGAAGGAACTGCTATTACAGATGGTATGGAAATTACATTGCAACTTTCTCCAAAGTATTCGGTAGAGTGATATTATGGAAAAGAAATTGAAAATTATTTTTGAGATATTATTTGTTGTTGGTGCTATTTTCTATTATTACCAAAGGATATTTATTCCTGAATACCGAGCAAAAATGGGGTCTAGTGATTATTTTGTTCGATCAGAGGATTACTCTAATATGGTAGAAATATCTATTGATAATCACAGTGATTTTGTTTTTGTTTGGAATGATGAAGAAGTGATATATCATATGTTTTTCTTATCAAAAGATTCTTCTTGTTTATATAACAAAAATATTGAAGGAAAAAGTTTTGAAGAAGCAATTTCTTTAAGTCTTCTGTTGTTAGATGAAAATCATTATTTAAATAGTGAATCCTTAATTAAAATTATTCGTTATGGGAATAAAAGTTATTCTAAGTTTTTAGAATTACTTACAACTAGTCTTCATCAATATGGTATTGATAATATTGTAGAAGAAGAAGAAACATTGGAGAATAAATGTAAGGAATTGGGATTAGGAGAAAATAGTAAAAAAACGATGTTACTAGCAATAGATTTATATTCGAAAGAAAAGGTGAGAAGTTGAATGAAATTTGTAAATTATATTCGTGAACATTTAATTGTTGTTTTGTGTGGAACAATTGTATGTATGTGTTTTGGATTTATTATTCTTTCTTTAGCATTTAAAAATGAAAAGAATTCAGTTTCTGTTTTTGATGTTTCTTTTGTTGATATTGAGAAAGAATCTGCTGTTAAAGGTTCAGATATTGAACCAACAGCAACAACAGATATTTTAGATGGTGGTAAGAAAATAGATATGGATTTTACTTTAAGTGCTGTTCATGATGAACTTACTTATCTTGTTACAATAAAAAATAAAGGGACAATGTCTGCTGAAATAGTTGATGTATTTGAAAGCCCAGATTATTCTATTTCTTCTTTTCAGAATATGATTACTCCTGTTTCTATTTCTTTATCTGATATTCGAGGTAAAGTTATTTCTGCGGGGGAATCAACGAGTTTAAAAATAGTTGTTTATTATCCTCCATCAAATTTAGAAATTAAGAAAAAGACTTTTCATTATAGTATTGGTTTGATTACAAAATCTCGTTAAAAAGTCTCTTCTTTTATTGATGTCCTTTATTGACAAGGATGTTGCTTTTTTTATATAATCAAGGTGTAGGATGTGGTAAAGTGAAGTATAAGAAATTGATTATTTTTACAGTTTCTTTTCTTCTTGTATTAGCAATTATTTCTTTTTTTGGTGGAATTTATTTTCAAATAAATTCTAAGCCTAAAATTATTTTCAAAAAAAGTTTTGATGCTGCTATAGAGACCATTAATCAATATATTTTGCCTAGTGATGATTTGTTTGTTGGGGATAGTTTTACGATTGATAGTTTTCTTGATTTTAACTTAGATAGTGAATACTATTCAAAACAGGATACTTTAGAAAATATTAAGAAGTATCATCTTATTCAAAATTTGAATCAGATGGACACTCATTTTCTTTTAATGCACAATGATGCTGATAAAATATTTTCTTTTCAACTTTCTCAATATATTGGTTCTGAGGAAATAAATACGGTTCATTTGTTAGTAGATGATGCTACGGAATACTATTTTGTTAATCAATTTATAGAATATTATATTAATAATGGGACTTGTAATTATTTTGAAACTTTAAATGGTGAGAACACTACTAAAGATAATATCGAATATTTATATTATTTTATTTTGAATTCAGTAAGAAATAATATTATGAAGGAACATTTTTCTCAATTTGAAGTGAAACAATCAGTAAATGGTAAGATACAAAAAGTACATAAAATATCTATTCAGTTTACAGATTATTCTATCCATACTGTTCTTAATGGTGTTTTAAATGATTTGAAAAAGGATAAGAAATCTTATTTTATTTTAAAAAGTGTTTATAAGGATTTTTCTAAATATAAAATCAAAAAGTCTACCCATTTTTTAGATGAATCAGAGAGTTATACTTTAAATATTTATACTAGTAATTTTCTTTATAAACCTTTAAAATATGAGGTGATTCATAATAATAAGATTCAATTAGGAAAGTTTTTTTGTGAAATGAATCATTCGTCTATTGATCTTTTTTATGAGGATAATTATTCGCATAATTATCATATGGTTTCTACTTTAGATGGAAATAATATTAAAATGAAAGTTTTTAATTCTAATGATAAAAGGATAGGGGAATTTCATTTTGAAAGAGTCGATAATGATATTATTGCTAATTTGTCATTTGATGATAATTATTTAAAATATGATTTTTTTTATTCTTCTAAAGTTTCAAAACTTAAAAAAAATCAAAGTTATTATCGTGATAGAAAATTATCTTTTAAAATTGTAAGAGATAAAGTTGGTTTATTAAATGGTGATATTAAAGTTACTAGTAAAATGGAAAATAAAGTCAAGAAAATAGAAAGTGTTTCTTCTACAAAATTATCATCAAGATTATCTGATAGTGAGAAAGAGTGCTTGAAAACAAGAAAGAATACAATTATGGCTCGATTAGAAAGATAAGGAAAGAAGGTATATATATGGTGAAAATAGAAGATACTAAAAAGAAATCAACTAAAATTCCGTCAAAGGAAGAAAAGAAAGTTATTAATATGAAACAAGCAAATAATGAGAAAAGAAGGTCTAATGTCTCTTATATCTTATTATGGATTTTGTTTGTTTTACTTTTTGGTTTGGTAGTAGGTTTAAGTGTTTTAGTTTATCAAAAAAAAGAAAAAACAAGAGATCAAGAAGTTGCTAATATAAGTATTCCAATTTCTAAAGTAGATTCTCATTTCTCATTTAATATTAATGCACTTAATTTATCTACATCAAATGATGAATATGTTTTTCGGGTTAGTAATTATAAAAATGATACGGTAGCTGATAAAGACTTAACATATAATATTACAATTCAAAATCCAACTGACGTTGTGATTAAACTTACTAAAGGGGATAGTGATAAAGATCTTATGGTAGAACAGGCAAGTACGGTTTTAGGATTACAAAATTTTTCTTCTCAAGAGAAAGAAGATGTTTATTATCATATTTCAGTTGTGAAAAAAGGGAAAAAGGTTGAAGCAAAAGATTTAATTTCTGTTATTATTACTAGTTAAAATAGAAATTATTTTTTTTTAGTGAATGCGTTTTTTTTATGAATGTATTTTAAAAAATTGACTTTTTTTGTTTATAATGATACACTTTGATAGAGTATGATATAGTATGGAGGGGTTGTAATTGACTTTTGATTTAGATAAGAAAAAAATTCAAATTCATAAGAATAATGAGGTAATTGAATATGATATTTTGTTTTCTTTTGATTCTATAGATACTAAAAAATCTTATTTTGCTTATACAAATCATACTTTTTCTTCAGATGGTCGAAAAAAAATTTATCTTTCTGCATATAATCCTATGAAATTAGGAATAGAATTAGAAAATATTGTTGATGAAAAAGAAATTCATATGATTCAAAATGTTTTATCTGAAATTGACAAAGCCTCAAAAAATAAGGGGGAAAAAGAGAATGATTAGTGGTACAGAAAGAATAGATAAGGAAAACTTGACTTTAGAACTTGATAGTATTTATGAACTTAGATCATTGTTGGAAAAATCTACCGATTTTCAAAAAGAAGTTGATATTATTAATCAGTTGTCATCAAGGATAAAGCATTTAGAAAGTATGGTTTCTAAAATGGATAATCTAGGTAATAATCATACAAAACAATTAAATACTCACTTAAAAGAGTTACAGGACGATTTAAGGAAAGCAGCTGAGGAATATGATGACTCTTGTAGGAATTTGCAAGATCTTATTGAGAAACAGGACAAAGCAATTGATAATGATAATGGTTTATTAAGTGATGAAGAAATTCATAGTATACGGTTGGCATATTTAGAAAAAAAACTAGAGGAAAATAGAAAATCTATTTTAATAAAGAATAAAATGGATCAAATAAGAAAGAAGTTAGAAGATTTACAAGAAGAAAATTCTCTTAATGAGGCAGACAGAAAAGAAGCTCAATTTAATAACGTAAAATTAAATTTAGATGATATAGAATTTTTATACTTTTTGGATACTGAATTTATTGAAAGAGGATTACCTTCCCTTTATATAGTTTCTTCTTCAACTTTTGATAAAATTCAAAAATGTATAAAAAAGCGTCCAGAAAAAATTGTTAATTCAAGTATTGAAAAGTTATATACACCTGGAGAAGTTCCAAAAGATATGGTGATGAAGATTGAATTGTCTGATGAGGAAAAAAAAGAATCTTTAGGTGAATTAGGTTCTTGTGTTTCTTCTATTATGAAGAAATTGATGTCCGTTGAGAAAAATGAAAAAAGTGAATATCAAGCTACTAATATTCATGTTTCAGAATTTTTTAAGAATGAATTAGAAGAAAAAAAGTACAATTATGATATTGTTTATTCTATGCCATGCACAGGTTTTGTATCTGATGATACTTTGTTTCAACTTTCTTCTTCTTTGATTCAAACAGTTGATATGAAAAATTATGCTACTAGGGTAAGGAATTCTATAATTAGAAATCTTTCTGAGGATGAAGTTGAACTTTTATTAGATTGGTATGAGAAATTAAAAAAAGAAGTTGGAGATTGCCCAATGATTCATAATTATATTTTTGATAATAATACTAATGAATAGAAAACTGAATGATATGGTTGAAGTTTGAATAAAAAATGGTATAATCCATTTTTTATTTTTTTTATTTAATAAAAATGTATTATGATGTTTGACTTTTCTATAAAAGCGACATATAATAAGCCACAAGGGGAGTTGTATGAATACTGATTA
>CADBNY010000002.1 GCA_902796215.1 uncultured Erysipelotrichaceae bacterium
GACGTTTTGCTTAGTTTTCAAAGATCATTGCGCTCTTTTGTCGAGCTGCACCAATAATATATCAAACCAAATTAGTAAAGTCAACATTTTTTTTTGCTTTTTTATATTTTTTTCGACTTTTTTGCTTAAATTTTGTTTTTTTGATGCTTTTTTGCTTAAATTTATTTATTTTCACAATTATTATATGCATAAATATTTAAAAAAAAACAATATAAATATTGTATTTTTTAATCTTTTGAAAGAACTTATTTTTTGCTTTTGCTTTGTTTTTTTATTTTTTTGTATAGATTACAATATTTTTCTACTGTTTTTGGATAAAAAGCACTTTCTTTTTTTCTTACCAATTCAATTAAATTTGTAAGTTCTAATTTTAAAATTTTGTCAATCGATTCTGGGTATTTCATCAAACTTTTATGATATTTATATTCTCCTCGATCTAAGACTTTAAAACTTCCGTCTGGAAACACTCTTAAATCTAAATCATAATCTATATATTTAATTGTGTTATTTTCTATAAGAAATGGTGACGCCATATTACAGTAGTAGTAAATTCCTGTTTTTTTATATTGTCCTATTATATTATACCAATTCTTATGAAAGAAAAATAAAACTGCTGGTTCTTTCGTTCTCCAAGTTCTCCCATCTGATTCTGTAACTTTTGTTTTTTCATTTCCAAAAATCAAATAATCATTATGAATCTCTAAAAGAATTGCCTCATCCCACGAACGATGTATTTTTCCATCATGTTTATATCCGTGGATTTCATATTTTTTTCCTATTTCTAATTTTTTTGTTACATCCATGATTTTCCCTCATCGTTATTATTATATAATTTTATTTAGTTTTTTTCAAATTAAATTCAAAAAATAAATACTAGAAATATGAATTTTTCTAGTATTACTGATTTTATTTTTTATTTAATGTATTAATTCCCCAAATTGACATAACCAATATTATTCCTGCAATGGCTGTTCCTACTCCAACATTATCCATATGACCTTCAGCGAATTTATTTAATTTTTCATTCCAATCATTTAAAGTATCCATTATTCCTAATATTAATGGGTAAAAATTATACATTATTCTTCTGTCTCCTTTGCTTTCTTTTCGGTTCTTTCTTTAAGTTGTTTTATATCTTTTGTTTTATCTTCTATTATTTCAGCATCTTTTACTTCTTCTTCTTTTTTGTCTTTTCCAAATTCTTTTATTACTTTTCGAATACGGATTGTAGAAACCATATCTAATATTCCATACATTAATAATATAATTCCTATCATCTTTGTAATAAAAGTTGCTCCTGCAAAGGGATTAAACACTAATAAAATTCCACACATTAAAGTTAATAATGACATAATTGTTGTAGAAACCCAAAGTTTATTATTGCTACTTTTCATTTGTAATCCTACTTGCAATTTTGCTGAACTACTTATTATCATTACAATTCCTAATATAAACGGAATGATACTAGCTATTGCCTTCGGATTACTAATTACAATAATACCTAATATTATTGTTCCTACTCCATAAACAATATCTAGTTCATTTTTTATGTTTTTGTGTAAATTGTTTATGTATTTTATTAATCCTAATGTTCCGATTGCTACTAGAATTCCTCCTATTACATAAGAAATTGACACAATTGTTGCTTCAGCTTCAAAAAATAATAAAATTCCTAGTATTGTTAATCCTATAGAACTTAAAAATGATGACTTTAAAAATTTTGTCATAAAATTACTCATATATTCCTCCTACTTCTACTATCTTTACTATAACATATTATTTTATTTTATTCCATCTATGATTTTGATACTAAAAAATCTAATAAAAGTTCTGGTTTTTTTCCTTTTACTGTTATTTCGTATATCATATTAATAATTGGAATCTTAACGTTTTTGTCTTTTAAAAGTTGATAAATTGATTCTAATGTATAAAATCCTTCTATAGTTGTTTCTTTTAAATATTTATCTAGCACTGTTTTTCCTGGATTTTCTCCTATTAATTTTCCATAAGTATAATTTCTACTTTTGTTTGAGGTACAAGTTAGTAAAAGATCTCCAATTCCAGCAAATGAAATGACAGTTCTTTTATCACAATCAAATGTTTCTAATATTTCTTCCATATCATATATTGCTTCTGTAATTAACATTGCTTTTGTTGATTCATTTGCTTTTAATCCTTCTAACATTCCTGCTGCAAGTGCTACTACATTTTTTATGGCTCCACATATTTCAAGTCCTGTTATATCTTTTGTTTCTCTTAATTTTACATAATCATTTTGTAATGCTTTTTTTACTAAAAGACTTGTTTCTTCTTTTTTACTGGCTAATGAAAGTCCTATTGGTAATTTTTTTATTATATCAATTGCAAATGAGGGCCCACTAATAACAGCAATATTTGTTGTGTTTAAATGTTTTTGTAATATTTCGTGCATGAAAAACCCTGTTTTTTGTTCAATTCCTTTTGTTGCTATCACAATATGATTTTTATTAATAAATGGTGACATTTCTTGACAAAGCGAATCTACAAATGCTGCTGGTATTGCTATAATTAGTAAATCTTTATCTTTTGTACATTCTTCTATGTCTGTTGTAATCTTAATACTTTCATCTAATTTAAAATTAGGAAGTAACTTTTCATTTTTTCTTGTTTGTTGCAAATTTTCTTGTTCTTCTTTAAATTTAGTCCACATTGTGACTTCACATTTATTTTCTATTAATATGCTTGATATTGCCATTCCATAGGCACCTGTTCCAAATAATCCTATTTTCATTTTACTTTCTCCTATTATTATTCAAAAACTATGTCATTAGAAATTGGTACAATTTGAATGAAAGTGTTTCCATCATTTATTTTTACTTCTGTTCCATCTTCATATCGATATTTTGTTTTTGATGTTCTAGATTCTTTTGTCCAATTAATTGGTAAAGCATAGCCGTTTGTCATATAGTATCCTGTTCCTTCTCCTACTGTTTTTAAATCTTGTCTGTCTTCACTATCCATTGAATTGTTTTCTACTCTCATTATTATGATGTTCTTATAGTTTAATTGATTGTTAGTGTCTCTGTCAATATGTTCTTTGCCATTCATAAATCGTAAGTAGTTTTTATTATTATCATCATATATATATGATCTTGTTTGATTATAAGAATAAGTCATTGTTACTTTGTTTGCAACTAGTAAGTTTTCTGTGTTCTTTGTTTTTTTATTTAAATTTATTTCTTTTGTACTATAATTTAGAACTTTCCATGAATTTGTTGTTTGAGAATATCCTTTTGCATCAGAATATTCTCTTAATTTTGTCGCTGCTGTAAAAACGTTGTGTGGGGCTGGAATATTTTTATCTCTAGCAAAGGGGGTTGAATCTATCATTCCATTTATGTTTTCTACATTTAAATTTTTAATATCTTCTTCTGCTTTTGGACTCCATCCAAAATGGGTATAGATAGCATCATATTCTAGGGCATAGTCTAAAAAATAGTGTCTGGAACTTCTGACAGGTCCAATTAGTGTATTTTCTTCATCCTTATATATAGCCATTATTCTACTAAGTCCACCTTCTACAATAATTTCATAATTTACAAATGAGTTTTGTAATCCTGCGTGTCTTTCATCGCCAATATTATTATCTATCATAACTGCTAGTGGTCTTTTATTACTATTTATGTCTACTATTTTTAATGTCTCTTGTGGAACAAGTTTTGGGTTTTCTTTTTTCTTAGGTGGGGTATTATTTAGCTTTGTTAAATAAATAATTATGAAAATAATTGCTAATGTTAGAAAAAAGATGGAAGAAAATATTATCTTTTTTTCATCACTATTTAATTTTTTACTTTTCTTTTTTTGTCTTTTTCTTTGATTTGTAATGTCAAAGTTCAAGTTTTTCACCTTCTTTGATTCTTATAAATATATATTAGACACTATCTTGTGCTTCTTCTTGTATTTTTTCTTCTGTATTTTTTGCAGAATCTATTATTTCTGAAATTATTTTTTGATACTCTTCTAGTAATTCTTGGGAATCAAATAATACCATATTGTTTTCTATTACCCAATGTTGCTGTTGTTCTGATAAAAAATCAAAAACTCCTTTTGTATTTTTTAGTAAATTACTGCTGTCTTCTAAATATTTTGATAATTCTTTTTCTGCTTCTGTTTGTCTTAAGTCTCCAATGATTTGTTTATAATAATCTTTATAATAGTCATCTATTTCCTCTTTTAAGTATGACATTACTTTTTTCTCATTTGTCATAGAATTAAGTGTTACATTTAATTGATCTAATTGATCTGTATAAGAATTTAATTTCGATCTAGTTTTAAAGAAATCTTTTCCATCTGTTTTTATGTTATCTATTGTTAATAAACTTTCAATTTCTAATTTGTCATAAAAACTGATAATTGAATTGTTTAGATTTAGATAATCTCTTAAATAGTTTTTATAAGCTCTTTCTACTTTGAAATAATCTCCTGTTGTTATTGTTTTATTTAATTTTTTCTTAAGGGCTGATTCATTAAAATCTGTAGCATTTAATATATTTTGAATTTCTTCTACTTCTCTATTTAGTTTCTCTTCTGTTTTAAAATCTTTTATTACTAGAAATATGATTAAAGCAACAAATAATGAGGCAATTGCAAGAAATCCTATTCCTATTCTTTTTAACCATTTTTTTGCTTTCATATAAAACACCTCTCTGTTTATTATAGCATGTTCTATTCTATAAATAATAATTTTATTTCTATATAGTTTTGTTTTTGACATGTTTATATCATTTTGTCTACTTTGTGTAGTTTTTGTTGCATAGGAAAGTGGTTTTATGTTATACTAATTTCGTTGAAAAACACAGGGGATTAGTTAAATGGTATAATAATGGTCTCCAAAACCACTGTTGGGAGTTCGATTCTCTCATCCCCTGCCATGAGATTATTAAGTAGCTTAGGCTACTTTTTTTTATGTTTATCTAAGTTTTGTCAAATACATAATTTTATGATATTATAATCACGACAAAAAGAACTGAGTTTCCTCAA
>CADBNY010000003.1 GCA_902796215.1 uncultured Erysipelotrichaceae bacterium
ACTCTAGCAATTTCTTCATCATGTAAAGCTCCTTCTCTAACAAATCCATTTACCATATCTACTATAATTAGACACCCTTTATATAATTTTAAATTTTTAACGTTTTTCATTGTTTTTTCTCTCCTATCTTTTTTTCTTTTCCTTTTATATTTACTTCAATTCCTCTAAAATATGGATAAGATTCTGTATGTTCCCCCATACCATATCCTTCAGTTTTGTATTCAAGCCCTTTGTCTATTTCAATATTATTAACCGAATAACCATCTTGTTCTAAATAATAATGAATAATATTTTCTAATTCATCATCAGAAATATCTATAGAAATTGAAGTTTCTTCTCCTAAAATAATTGTTTTACCCTTAAATGTTATATTTAATAAACAATCTTTATGTTCCATCATTCCATAGCCAACATATTCTTTAGAAGCTTTAATAACTACTTTTCCTTCTATACCATAAATATCTTTATAGTAATTATGGATGAGATTTCTAACTTTCTCTATGTTAAGTTTAATAATCATGTTAACGCCTCCTTTTCTTTTTAACATTTTGTTAATAACTGATTTTAAAAATAACGCAAGTTTCTTCACTTGTTATTAACATTATATTAATAACACAATTGGATGTCAATACTTTTTTTATAAAAAAAAAAGAAATTTTTCTTTTCCCTTTAAATTAACTACTTTACAATCCAAAAAGTAGACATATCTCGAAGTCCATTTTCCCCTCCTGCTACAGGTGTATTAATAATTTTTCCATTAATAACAAGTTCTGAAGAACTACCCCCATCTAAATTAGCTGCATTATATGCTCCATACCTTTCCATAATATCACACAAGTCATCCATATCCGCGCCTATACTACTAGGTATCCTTCCATTAATAACTAAAAATAAAACAATTCCATCTTGTCTTTGACCAATAGCAGATCTAGGTGCAATCCCGTATCCACCATTTCCTTTTACAAAACTTCTTTTACCATTAACAATTAAATAAGGGCCAAATTCAATTGCATCTCGATATCCCGTCAAAATAGCTTGTTCTTTACTCATTTTTCCTAGAATGAATTTATTTTCTTTCGTAAATCCAATAAAGCCTCCACCCATATTAGCAGATTGATACTCACTGACAACCCTTCCATTAGAAATAACAACACCATGAGGAATAGCTCCATTACTATTCCAATCAGGATCAAAAAAGCCACCAGCATTCATCGCAATAATTGCTTTTTCCCTTTTACTAACAGTAAGTATTGATTCACCCTTTTGAAAAAGATAAGCTGTAGTTGCAAGATGAATTCTAGAAGGATCATATATTGCTACTAAAAATCCTTGATAACCATGTCCATTTACTTCAACAACTTTATACAAAGCATCTGCGTCTCTTTCTAAAATTTCTTTTTCATATTTATTACGATATATAGATAAATTATATTTTTTAAAATAAATATCATCCGGATTACTGATTTCATCAACTTCAGATACATAATTTTTTCTTAACACTTCTTGAATATACTGATCACTATATAACAACGTAGCTAAATATTGATGACTTTTAGTATTCATCGCACTAGTAATCCAAAACTCTTTAAAAGATTCAATTGGTCCATAAAAAAGAAACAAAAAAAAGAAAATAGAAAATAAGAAAACAATTAAAATCATTTTTATTATCTTTTTCTTATTCATAACTATTCCTCTTTACCATCATAAACTGAATCATTATTATAATCAATATAATTTTTCTTTGTTTCATACTTCTCAATCTGATAAGAAATATTATTTAGAGATTTCTGATATTCATTGTATTTTAACACATTAGCATTATAATCTTCAATATCCGAAACAAAATAATTAACTGCCTGTTCATAAATATTCTTATATTTACTACATTTAGTTTTTAAATCATCAAAAGAGCGATTGGAGCTACTACATAATTTATCTAAATAATCAGTATTCTTAGTAAGTTCATCAACTAATTGTTCATAATTAGATAATTTAGTTTTAATATTCTTATCTTCTTCATACATTGTATCATAATAAACATTTGCAAAAACAACATCATATAATTCATTTCTAACATTCTCAAAAGCACTAGTATTTGTACTAAATACTTCAAACTCATTATTAACATCATCAACTCTCATATAAAAAGCTTCCCTATCTGCTTGTAAACCTATAACAAAAGTTGACACAGCACCAGCCACAATAAGAATAAAACTTATTGTTATAAGTGTAAAAGAAAACTTTCTACAATTCACAACACATCACCTATTATTAATATATCATAGAAAACAAGTCGATGTTTTATATTAAAATACTTTGTATGTAAACTAATGTAAAAAGAAAAAATATAATGTCTTGTCATTTACTTAACGCTTTTATCATTCATTAATATCAAAATAAGAATCATCTACTACTTCTTGTTCATTATAAATAGCAACAACATCTCCAGAAACATATCCTGATATTTTCCTATTAATATAACTTTTAGTAACCCCTGTATTTACATCTATTAATTCGCTTTGAGAAAATCCAGTAACATGGTTTACAGCACTACCAATAGATAAAGAATTTTTAGAAGTTAAATCAATTCCCAAATAACCACCTTTTTTTGTTTTTTCAACAAGCGTAACTGCATATTCAAACTTATCATTATTATTTTTCACAACAACAAAAGAATTCTCTTTCAAATACTCTCCTCCATTTGGAGCCACATCAAAATCTGAAGTATCTAAATAAAGTAAGCTAACAACAATACAATCATTAGAATCAGGTTTCTCCATAATAGAATTATTAGCTCGCATTTTATACTCCACTTGAGTAATCATTCTTTGAGCATCAGAAACATACATTTTTTTTCTACTATCATCTAATAAACCCACAATATGTGGAATTGCATAAATAGAAATTACTCCAAAAATAATGATAGCAGCCAATAATTCCACCAGAGTAAATCCTTTGGTATTTTTTTTCATAAAAACCTCCTAAAAACAAATTATAAAAATAAGTAATACTAATAAAATAATCAAACAAAAATAAAAGAAAATATAATATTTATTAATCCAAGAAATATGATTACTACTATCAATATAATCATTTAATAAATTTATCATATTATCGGTATTACTTTTAAATTTTTTTGGTTGAAAAGAAGAACTTTCCTTTATCAGTTTTCCAAGTTTATCAAAGTCATTCAATTCTAAAATATACCCTTTTTTATAAAATTCATGAATAATCTGTTTTTGATGATCATTATGATGCTCCATATATTTTTGAAGTCTAGGTGCCGCAATGACTTTCTTTCCCTTTTGAATAGCTCCCAGTATACTACCTGCTCCTCCATGAGTAATAATAAGATCAGCTTCATCCAAAAGTTTATCAAAATCAGGTCCCGGTAATAAATCAAATATTTCCATTTTATCAGATTTATATTTTGTCTGTCCTGCTTGTACAACTACTTTATCCTTTATAGTCCCTTTTTCAATTTCTTTCTCAACTGCTTCCAAAAGTCTAGGAAATTCTTTATCTTGTGTTCCTAAAATAACTAGAACCATTAGAAAATCCACCCCCCAAACTCTGCTTTTGGATACAACTTCAACATACTTTCCCATTGAACAATAAACTTATCACAAATAGGATACAACATCTTTCCAGTAGAAGTTTTAGTAATCATATTAGCAAATGTTTCAATATAAATAATTTTACTGCCAAAAATTTTACCCAAGCAACACATAGGAGCAGATGTATGAACCCCAGTTGTAATAATATAATTAGGTCGATATTTCAAATAATAAAATAAACTAATAAAGCAATTAAATAATAATTTAAAAATATAAGTAAAAAGATGATGCTTTGTACCATAAATTAAAAAATGAACCTTGTCTCCATAAATTTTTTTTAAATATAAATTTGATTTTGTTTTTTCCGTAATTAGACAATAATCATATTTCGAAAACATTTTTTTTAACTGTAATAATTCCGTTAAATGACCACCAGTAGATGCAATAAACATAACTTTTTTCTTACTCATTACTATCACCCTCTTCAATTAAAGAAATCCAATTTCTTGAAACAACTTCCTTAGAATATTTTCTTACACTATTCTGTGCTTCTTTTCCCATTTTTAAACGCAAATCTACATTTTGAATTAATTCTTCTATTTTTTGAATCATAACATCCTCGTTCCTATCTTTTATTAAAAAACCATTAACTCCATCCTGAATAATTTCAGATGCCCCTTCAGCAGAATCATAAGCAATACAAGGAACTCCATGACTCAAAGCTTCAATTAAAACAATACCAAAAGATTCCGTATAAGAAGTCATTAAATAGATAGAAGAATCATGAAGTAATCTATTAATCACGCTCTTCCCCTGAAATCCATGTAAAATTACTTTATTTTCAAGATTATGACTTTTTATATAATTTTCTAAATTTTCCCTTTCAGTTCCATCTCCAACAATATCTAAAGTCCAATCTGGATAAGTTTTATATATTTTAGAATAAACTTTAAGTAAATCCATATGACCTTTTTCTAAGGACAATCTTCCAACACAAATCATTTTCTTATTTTTTAAAGAAGAAATAGAAGAAGGTATTTCATCAACAGCGTTTGGAATATGAACACATTTACAATTATTTAATCTATTAGCATAATATTCCTTTAATTCTCTAGAAACTAAAACAAAATAATCTAAATTCTTAGCACTAGCAACTATTCTTTCTGCATATTTATAATCTCCATGGAAGTGATTATGTTCCCAACCTATTTTTAAAACATTATCCTTAGTATATTTACTAGACCAAAAATTAAATATATCACGAGTAGAAATAATAATGTCAGAATCTGTATTACGAATATATTGAATCATATTTTTTTTTCGATAATGTAAAACCCTAAGACTATATAATCCCTCTTTAAATATTTTAAAAATATTCTTTTTATGAACTGCATCTAAAAATTCTTCCCGATTTGGTTTTAAATCATAATTTAAATAACAGATTTTAACTCTATTATCAACAGAAAATGCAGGTTTATCATACAATTTATAGCAAACAGCTAATTCTACATCATAATCATTACATAACATATTAGCAACTGTTACAATAGATTTCTCAATACCACCATATCCTAAATGTAAAGACAAAATAGATATTTTCTTTTTTTGATGATGATAAATAGACATAACCCACACCTCTTTTCTATCACTCAAATTTTGATTAATTCTATATTCAAATTATAGCAAAAAAGAAAAAAAAAAGCATTAAGAAATGCTTAATTAATATGATTTATTAAACTTATACTATAGGTGGTACTCCCTGATTAGTAGATTCAGAAACATTAGGAACTATATTAGGTACCACTTCAACAGGTTGCTGTGAAACCATAACTGGTTCATTAGGTACAGTACTCATCGTTGGATTAGTAGTTGGAATTGTTTGTGTATTTTGCAAAGGATCAGCACCACCATATATTTGATGACTTTCACGACTAACATTTAAATCTGTAACAGCTGGATTTGCACCCCCATAAATAACTGGCCCAGAAGAAATAGCTTCGACTGGTTGTGGAGTAACCTCAGAAACAGTTGGAACAACTACCTGTGGAATTGGATTATCCACTACTGGAGTTGATACAGTTGATTCAGCAATAGAAGGAGTAGCTGATACTACAGGAATTGGATTTGAATCAATACTCACAGGATTTTGTACTGCTGGCTCAGTAATCATTGGAGCTGGCTCAGCAGTCATTGGAACTGGTTCAGTAGCCATTGGAACTGGTTCAGCAGTCATTGGAGCTGGCTCAGCAGTCATTGGAACTGGTTCAGTAGCCATTGGAACTGGTTCAGTAGCCATTGGAGCTGGCTCAGCAGTCATTGGAACTGGTTCAGTAGCCATTGGAACTGGCTCTCCAATTACAGGAATCGAAACCTGTGATGCATCAAAAGCTGAAGGACCTGAAGGTGCATTTTCCATAGCTGAAGGTGTCACAGATTGAACAACAGGAACTGGTTCCTCGGGCATAGCAAAACCATTTACTGAACTAGATGAAACACCACCATTAAAATCTACCGCAGAAACAGAATTCATAGTTTCTGGAATCGCATTCATAGATTGATTAGATTGCACTGCAACTGGTTCTGAAACCATAACTGAAGGTTCTTGAGAAACAGACATTGGCGTTGCTGCAGCAAAAGTATCTGAAATACCAGTACTACCACCTAAAGGCACATTAGACATAGAACTAAATTCTACATTTGACACTGGGGTAACCATATTTTCAGCTGGCATCATACTAGAATTAACATCTTGAGTAACACCAACAACATTATTTTGAATAGCAGAATTACCTGCAACTGGAACTTGTCCTGCAACTGGCTGAACATTAGTAGAGTCTAAACTCACATTACCATCAGCATTTGCTAACTCCATTTCCTTTTTCTTTTTCTCTTTCTTAGAATTTCTACCCGTAATCAATAAAATAATTAAAGCAATAATTAATAAAATTACTCCACCTGTAATAAACATTCCAGATATAGTTGTAAACCAAGATAAATCAAAACTCATTTTATCTACTCCCTTTATTCTTAATAATCTATAATCATAATAACAAAAAAAAAAATGCAATTGCAAACATTTTGTTTTTTGTACATTTCCTTTACAGTGTAAATCTTGTCCAATATCCATTCTTTTCTGGTAAAACTGAAAATTTCATAATCTCTTTAGTAATAGGATGTGGAAAAGATAAAGAATAAGAAAATAAACAAATTTGTTCCTTATCACAAACCCCATATCTTTGATCACCAAGCAAATAATGACCACGTGAAGCAAACTGAACTCGAATTTGATGATGCCGACCAGTCTTTAATAAAATAGATACTAAACTACAGTCATATTGAGAATTATAAGAAAGTGTTTTATATTCTAAAACAGCTTTTTTTCCATTTGAGGAAACAAAAGATTTACCATCTTTTCCTTTTTCTATAAAATCAATAAGTTCTCCTGAATCATCTTTCATTTTTCCATGAATAATAGCTAAATATTTTTTTTCTATTTTATGCTCATTAAAAGCTTTACAAAGTCTACTAGCAGCTTTACTACTACGAGCAAAAACCATAATACCTCCAACAGGACGATCTAATCGATGAACAAGTCCTAAATATACATTCCCAGGCTTATGATATTTCTTCTTAATATAAGATTTAATATCATCCATGATAGACAAATCACCTGTACTATCTCCTTGACTAAGAACATTATAAGGCTTAATAACAACAATAACATGATTATCTTCATATAAGACATTTAATTTATTCATTACTTTCCCATCTTCCATAAATACCACATGGTAATACTAAATTATTCTCTTTAACAGGTATGCCTACTTCACCACAAGATACAATACCACTATATTTTTTATTAACAGTTATCTTAAGTAAGTTTTCTAAAACAATAGAAGATAATCCTGTTGTATAAGAATTAATTATAAAAAACAAAGGTCTTTCACTCAAAAGTTCACAACAAATAGAAACTAAATAATTAAGATTTTTCTCAATATCCCAAACTTCTCCATTTACCCCTCGACCATAGCTAGGAGGATCCATAATAATTGCATCATAATGATTTCCTCTACGTATTTCTCGTTGTACAAACTTTACAACATCATCTACAATATATCGAATTTTATCACCTTGATATCCACTACTATTGACATTTTCTTTACACCAATCAACCATTCCTTTAGAAGAATCAACATGAGTAACATGGGCCCCAGCCGACAAACATGCAACAGTAGCTCCCCCAGTATAAGCAAATAAATTAAGAACTCGAATATTCCTATGAGCCTTATTTATCTTATCAATCATGAAATTCCAATTAACAACCTGTTCTGGAAATAAACCAGTATGTTTAAATCCCATCTGTTTTATATGAAAAGAAAGCTCTTTATAATGAATTATCCAAGAATTAGGAACTTTATTAATATTTTCCCAATAACCTCCACCTTTATTACTCCTATGATAAATAGCATCAATTTTTCCATAATATTTTTCTTGCAAATTGCCATTATTCCAAATAACTTGAGGATCAGGACGAAGTAAATAAACATCTCCCCAACGCTCATACTTTTCACCGCAAGAAGCATCTAAAAGCTCATAATCTTTAAAATCATTTACTAATAACATATATTTCCTCATTTCCAACATATTATAGCACGAATAAAATAATTCGTAAAACAAAATAAGAATATCTATAAAAGATATTCTTAAGAAGCAACATTAAATATTTGCTTATAATCTGTAATTAAATTAGAACCATTATAAGCAATAATACGATTCTTGTACTTTTCATACACTAAATCTTCTTGCATTTCAAAAGTACAAGATACATCCGCATATTTATTGCACTCTTTTGAATTCGTAATTCTCATACGAAATAACTTCTCATCTGTTCGAATAAATGTCATCAAAGAATCCCCAGAATAATTAAAATCAACAATTGATCCACCATAATTCATTTTATCATAAACTATTTGTATACTAACCAATTGAGGAGGAGATTGTCTATCCGCTGCCATAATACGATAAGCATAAACATTTCCATCAACTTTTAAAACATAAAAAACACCTGCAGAACTATCTGCTGTCACTACTTTTACAACATCCTCTTCTTTCAATAAGATATCATAAACTAAATATGAATTATCCGTTATAGGAATCTCTGTATAACCAGGAACATTATTCTGTGCCAATAAATAATAATATTTGCCATCTGCAGCTTTTATAATCTTATTATCAAAAATTGCTTTTACAATAATATTAGTACCAGCTTTACGACAATTTTGCCCACCTGTAAAAGGTTGAGAAAGAGTAAGTTCATAGATTTCACCATTTTGATTAATCAAATGACTTCCAATAAAATAACGAATTCTATCATAACTTGTATCATCCTTATTTTTAGGATAAAAAGGATCACAAACAAAAGTACCACCAATCGAAAAACCATCATGTCGAATATCTCTAGTAACACTTCCATTACATGCTGTACAAATTACTAACATAAGCAAAATAATAAAACCAAATTTTATTCTATTTATTCTTTTCATAACATATCCTACCTTCAATATGAATATATCATAAAAATAAATGAATGAAAACTAAAATTTTTGAATAATATCAAATATATTTTGTATTTCTAAATAATTATCCTTATCATAACTTAAAATAATTTCATAAGCCGAAAGCTTTTTCTTTGTTTTTACTTTTCTATCATACATTTTTTCAAGTTTTTTACGAACTATTTCAATACTATCACTATCTGTTATAAATTTATTAGTTTCCACTTGCATAATACCAAGACGCCTTTTATTTCCATTTAAGCGAAATAAGAAATAATCATAACTTCTAAGAACCTTTCCCTTTCTAGAATTTTGATAAATCATAATAGAATATAAAATATTAGAAATATCCTGATTAATAGATTGACATTCATCATGATATTTATATTTCAATTTTACATACTGGACTAAAATACTTTCAGTACTCATATGTTTCTGATTATTAGAAACTTGATGAAGTATTTTCTTATCCTTAAAAAACGAATATAAAAATATAAAAGACAGAAACCAAAAAATAATTCGAAAATCTTCCCCCGTTAAAAAAACTTGTTCAACTCGATTAACAAACTCCTGATTTATAAAAAAACCCACTAATATTAAAATCATATAATAAGAAATATTTTTTTCACTTTTATCAAAAAAATCTTTCTCAATAAAGTAACTACTATAAATAATATCCACAATCATTAAAAATACAAATACTAAAAAAATATTTTCTGTATATTTCATGGAAAATCGGCAACATATTCCAGAAGAAAATATAAGAAAAAGAACAGAAAACACTAACTTTTCTAGCCGTGTAATAGAATACTTATTTTCAAAAATCATAAGCAGAAAGAAAAATAAAAAACCTAATAAAATATAAAAAAGCCAACACATTAACCCCATATAAACACCTCTTGAGTGAATATTATAATAAAAAAATACTTTCTTGTAAATTATTTCCTAGAAAATAGCTTTAATCGTTCTTTTACTAAAAAAACTAAATCCATAGGCCCATTAATTAAGTTAAGGACTAATAAAGCATCTTGCAATTTTGTTTTTTCACTAACTTTTTCAGCTACTTCTTCTGCTTCTTTCCGATAATTGAAATCTTTAATTGGATTAACTTCAATAAAATCCCTTATATAATTTTCTATATCTTTTAAAATATATTCTTTTAAAGGATAAGAATCCATCAAAGAAACCCCATAATATCCCCCAACTAAATATCGAAAACGGTCTTCTAATTCCATCAAAATCACCTCTCTATAATAGAAAAATCTGCTAAGCAGATTCAATTTTCTTACAATTTTTCTAATTCATCATCAGATTTATCTTCTACAACAAATTTAAATCTTTCTTCTTCTAATTCATCTTTTACTGTAGATACCCCATTTTCTGCTCTTTCTGATTCCACTAATATATCCTCTTTTACCAAATCAGAAGACTTATCATCATGAACTCCACAATTTTCAAGTTCAGAATTAGAAGATTTATCTTCTTCTATCACTTCTAAATCACTTGTTTTATCTTCACTAATCAAAGAATCAGTGATATTTGAAGATTTATCCAAATTATAATCAACACACTTATTCACTGAAAGAGAATTATGAATACTATCTTTTGCTTCTACTTGCTTATGAACAGCAAAGAAAAATTCATAAACTTGATAAATAAATACAATCATAATTGGAATCAGTACAAATAATAAAAATCCTGCTTGACTTTCTATTTTCTCTAAAAAATTACCAAAAAAAGGAAAAACTCTAGTTTCTTTTCCAATAATCCTAGAACTATTAATCTCAACATCTTTATTATCAGTATGAACAATATAATTGTCTTGATTAACTTTTACAATAACAGCACTAAATATAATATAAGACCCACTAGAAACATCATAATAATATATAGTGTCATTGGGTTGAACCACTCTACTATTTTTTATAACAATTAAATCCCCAGATTTAGTATTTTTAATTTGCCCTACATCACTTTCTTTAATATTTTTAAATGTATAACCAAACAGTTCAGTATATCCATACTTATTTTGACAAAGAATAAGTAAAGTAACACATATTACATAGAGAATAATAAAAACCTCTAAAATACCCCATATCTTTTTCACTTATTATCACCGTATTAATGGTAACACACTATTAATTTTTTTTCAAATAACTTCAATTTTTTTTCAAAAAAAAAATGGTGCTCCCATCCGGACTTGAACCGGAACTCTATTGCTAGAAGCAGATTTTGAGTCTGCCGCGTCTACCAATTCCGCCATG
>CADBNY010000004.1 GCA_902796215.1 uncultured Erysipelotrichaceae bacterium
ATTTATAGTGGTATTTTTTCTAATAATGAAGAAGGTTATAATTATATTACCTCTACTGATGATGAACGTGATAAAATTAGAAAAATTCCTAAGCATGAAATAGTTGAAATTTTAGCTTGTGAACTAGTAAGAATACATAGTTATCTTCAAACAAAGGGAATTAAAAAGTTTATATATCCATATTATTGGAGAATCAAAGAATTAGTTAAATACATAAAAAATGATAAAATTAATAGTATTTTATATTTTTTAAATGATAATACTAATTTAATTGATTTATTAGCAATAATTGAGGAGTATCACTATGGTAATAATAAAAAATATCGATCAGAACTTGATGGTTTTGAACCTGATTTTAAAGATACAGAATTAATAAATAAAATAAGTTATGATCATAAAAATGTATGGGGTATAAGAAATGTTCAAGTTAATCCAGGAGCTGTTAATAAATGTGTAATGGATATTATAAGTGGGGAACAAATTCGAAATGGAAATAATTCATACCAAGTAGGAAATCTATTTGCTACTCAACATGTAGGGAAAAAACGGAAAAATCAACAAGATAGTGTTCTTATATTGGAACATCCATCAAATCCAGATTTTAAAATATTAGTTGTATCAGATGGGATGGGAGGCGGCCAAGATGGAGAAAAGGTAAGCCGTTATACTGTTTTGAAGATTGCTGAGTGGTTTAATCGTATTAATCCTGAAAATTTTTATCATCCAGATGTACTTCAAGAAGCGTTCAATTTAGTTATAAATAAAATAAGTCAAGATGTTTATGAACTTTATAATAAGGACCGTTTCGTTGCAGGCGCTACTTTTACTGGTGCTATTGTCACTAAAAATCAGACTATTATTACACAAGTTGGGGATTCAAGAGCATATATTATTAAAGATGATGTATTCTCTGGAAAAAGTAAATTAACACTAGTAACTTATGATGAGTCGGTTGTATGGCCAAAATATGAAAACTATCAACCTCGTAATCCTATGACAATGGATGATGAAACAATTGATGATTTGAGGTTTCTTTATGGTAGTAATCGTATATTGCGTTGCATTGGTGATACAACAGATGCTAATGCTCAAAGTATTAGAATTCCAAATAATTGCTATGATAAATTGCTATTAATGACTGATGGAGCTAGTGATTTACTTCCTCTTAAAATAATTAAATTTATTTGTGCAAATACACCACTTGAAAAAATTACTGATTTGTTAGTTTTTTCAGCGGTTAATAAGAAAGCGGCTCGGACAGAGGAAGGGGACGAGCTTTATAAAAAGTTAAGTAATGGTACTTTATCTCAGGAAGAATTGGACTATTATAATAATCATGTTATGGGTATTGGAGATGAGCAACATAAGGCTGAAATTCCTGCCGGGAAAGATAATGCAACAGTTGCTGGCTTTTTTAGGAGGTAGTTATGAAAAATTTTTTAACTATACAAAGTGAAAATGGTGAATCAAAAGAATATGAAATATTGTTTACTTTTGAATCCGAAAATACTAATAAAAAATATGTGACATATACAGACTTTTCTAAACATGAAAATGGTGATATTGCTTGTTATTCATCAATTATAGATAAAGATGGTAAATTATTTCCAGTTGATACAGAAAAGGAATTAAAAATGATTGATGAAATGCTAAAGACTTTGACTGAAGTAACAAGATTAAAATATAAAATTGAAGATAATTAGATTACTAATATATTTGTTAGTAATTTTTTTATGTTACTTTTTCTTTATTTAATTCAAGTTGATATTTTAGTAATATAAGAGTACAATAGAATAAGATGTTTTGATAGAGAGGTTATATGATATGAGATTATTTAAAGATTTATTTACACGTTTATTTAAATCAAAAAATAAAAATGAGCCTTGGTTAGATTATTATTCTAGAGAAGAACGGAGTATAAAATTTACTACTAAATCTATTTATAATTATATGGTAGATAGAGTAGGAGAAGATAAGGACTTTGTTGCTTTAAATTATTTTGGAACAAAAATTAGTTATAATGAATTTTTTGATAATATTAATATTTGTGCAAGAGCACTTAGAAGTTTTGGAGTAAAAGAAAAAGATATTGTAACTATATGTTTACCTAATATGCCTGAAGCTATTTATGCTTTTTATGCTTGCAATAAAATAGGGGCTATTGCTGATATGGTGCATCCTTTAAGTAGTAAAGAGCAAATTAAGTTTTATCTAAAAGAAAATAAAAGTCGTTTTTTATTTTTAGTTGATTTTGACTATGATAAGGTAAAAGATATTCTTGATGAGACAGTTGTTTATAAAACAATTCTAGTTTCTCCTAAGTTGAGTATGCCTTTTGGATTGAGTGTTGGTTATACTTTAACAAGGAGTATAAAAATAAAAAGGCCTCATTTAAGAGATAGTGATTATATGTCTTGGAAAGAATTTATGTTACATGGACTTACTTATAATAAAGAATATAAACCTAATGTTTTAAAAGATGATATAGCAGTTATTCTTCATAGTGGTGGGACAACAGGAACTCCTAAGGGGATTATGATTTCGAATTATAGTTTTAATGCTTTGGCTCAGCAATCTTCTATAAATGTTATTGATGTTCGACCAAAAGATAAAATTGTTACTATTTTACCGATTTTTCATGGCTTTGGGTTAGGTGTTTGTGTTCACACTCCTTTGTGTCTTAAAGTAGAAACAATCTTAGTTCCAGAATATGATGCTAAAAGATTTTATAAGATATGGAAGTATGATAAACCTCATGTTATTTTGGGTGTTCCAACACTTTGGGAAGGAATGATGAATAATAAGAGTTTTGATCATATTAATTTGAGCCAATTAAAATATATTATTAGTGGAGGTGATTATTTATCTGTTGCTGCAGAAACTAAAATTAATGAATTTTTACATAAGCATGGAGCTCACATTAATATTTCTAAAGGGTATGGAATGACGGAATCTGTTGCAGCGACTGCTTATACTTTTCCTGGAACAAATGAACCTGGAAGTATTGGTATTCCAATGGTAGGTAATACTTATAAAATATGCGATCCAGAAACAGGCAAAGAATTAAAAATTGGCGAAGAAGGAGAAATTTGTGTTAATGGGCCTACTTTAATGAGCGGTTACTTAAATAATCCAAAAGATACTAAGGCTATTTTAAGGAAGCATGAAGATGGAAAGATTTGGCTTCATACTGGGGATGTTGGATATATTACTTCTAATGGTATTGTTTATTATACACAAAGAATTAAACGAATGATTATTGTGTCTGGTTTTAATGTTTATCCAAGTATGATTGAAGAAGTGTTAGAATCTCATCCTGCTGTTAAAAAGGCTTGCGTAATTGGAATACCTCATCCTTATAAGATTCATGTTCCTAAGGCTTTTTTGATATTGAATGATGGATATAAAGAAACGGGAAAATTAAAAAAGGAACTTAAAAAATTGTGTGAAGAGCAATTGGCTATTTTTTCGGTACCGAAAGAAATTGAAATTCGAGGTGAACTTCCAAAAACTTTATATAGTAAAGTGGACTATAAAAAGCTAGAGAAAGAAGAAATGGAAAAAGGAGGTAAAAAATGACAATTACAATTCATAATTATCAACAATTAGAACGTTTTCTTTTTTTTTATCGCTCCTTTTTGTGTAAAAAAGTACAATTTTGTTCACCGATTAAAGAACCAGAAATGTCTAAATTGATAGAGGCTTTAAATAAGAAAAAACGACGGGAAAGAATTACTTATGTTTTGGAAGAAGCATGTAATTATATTGATAATTACTATCAGAACAAAAACGTTTGTAAATTCAAAAAAGGTGTGTGTGTTTGCCATCGAGAA
>CADBNY010000005.1 GCA_902796215.1 uncultured Erysipelotrichaceae bacterium
AATATGTTTAAATGTCAGTTTTATAATGCTGGTGTTATGAAAAAAGGTGGCATTTATACTGTTAAAGTTAAAGCTGATTATAATTTAATTTACCCATTAAGAAATATACGTGAAGAAGAAACAGTTGATAATAAATATTTCTTAAATGAATCTCAGATAGAAAAATTTGCTTTCTTAAAAGGAAGTAAAAAAATTCCTAGAGTAAAGCCAAATGGAGAACCATATTATTATACAGAAGGATCAATGCCATTTCCTGATAATTTAGATGCTCCTGCTAGAACAATGCTTACTAGTGAAAGTGGAGTTAGTAGAACTACTCACGTCATAGAAGATTTTAAGACTAAAAAGCCTAGACTACTTACTCCAAGAGAATGTGAAAGAATAAATGGCTTCCCAGATGATTGGACAAATACTGGTATGTCTGATAAAAGAAGATACTTTATGATGGGTAATGCTTTAGTTGTTGGCGTAATAGAACGAATTGGAAAAGAAATAGAATCAATCATAGAAAAAGAAGATTAATTAGTTTTAATCTTCTTTTTCAAATGTATACACTTTTAAATCTTCATCTAATGAATTAATAACTTCTTTCAAATCGATAACATAAACTGGGTTTGCAATATCAGAATATACTATTCTATGAGTAGTTTCTGGCATATATCTACTAGTCCTATCATAATCAGAAATGCTTATAGGTTTAATAGTTGCTCCTAATTTCTTATATAGTTCATCTTCATCTCTTTCAGACACATCCCAACAAACTACATAGTCAATCTCATCAGCCATTTTTTTACACGATTTAAAATCTTTTACAATATTTTTTAAATTATATTTAAATTCTAAAGTAACAAAATGCTTTCTAAAATATCCATATAAATCATATCTGCTTCTATAAGCAGAATGATATGGAACAAATTCTTTAAAACATAAATTTTTTCCAATTAACTCGAAGAATATAGCTGCAATAGATGCTTCTTGTTCATATGGAGAGCATTTAAATTTAACAAGTTTTGTTTTTAATTTAGGAAGATTATCAATTTGCTCTTTTAAATTAAACTTATCCCAGTCATCATCTGCGTCGTCTTTCATATACGGACCAACTTCAGAAGCTAGCTTATTAAATACTCTTCTTATTATAGAATTATAATTATTTTTATATTCATCCATTACAGCTTTTCTACCAATATCAGGAACATATGCATCATCATTAATTATCATGAAAAAATTAGGAAAATAAGCTGCATTCCCTAAACGAGATGGTAGAGGATAATCTATAGCTGTTGGCATTCCTTTACTTGAAATTGTTATTCCAGGATTAAAGCGTGTACTTGCTTCATTTTCTGTTTCATTAAAAGAAATAAGATTTTTATTTTTGTTAATCTCTTCCCAAACTTTTCTATCAGGAACAATACAAGCCCAATATTGTATTTCTGTTCCATTTCCGACTTTTTCATAGCTATTTAAATAAATCACTTTATTTTTTATTCGCTCACGTTTTTCTGAATCATTAACATCAGAATTAGTTAAAAAATCATTTAATTCATCATCATATTCAATACAATTCTTTTTATTTTCTGTTGGTAAAAAATATTTATATGGAACTTTTTTACACTCTTGTCTTCCACTTTTATCAATGAATATCAAATCAACAGAAATATCAATTGATTTTTTTCCAAACAAAGATAATAAATCACCTATAGCAGTTTTTGTTCTCAAAATATATATTAATTGATCAATTGATAAATCAAAAATTTTGTTTGATGCTAACTGTTTCAATACTATTTCTGTTCCACTAAATTTTTCTTGTTTGGTTGTTTGGTTAAGTATAATATCATTATTGTCATCAGACTCCACCCAAGATTTTGCATTTTGAATTAAGCCTATTGTTGTAACACCGGAGTCGATATAGCTTGTTTTTATTTTAAAGTAATTTGTTTCAAAAATAACAAAACTTAAGCCTACCCCCTTTTCTCCTCTAGAATCATACTCTGCTTCTTTATCTGTTGAAAATGGGGTCAACAATCTTGGTAATCGATTATTACTAATACCAATACCATCATCATAAATTGTAATAGATTTACTGCGTTCATTAAATGTAATTTTAATATTACCTTTTTTAGTATTTTTTCGTATAATTGCATCAACACTATTTTGAATTATTTCAGTTAATATATCCCAATAATTATTATAACTATCTTTTATATCTTTAAGGCTTTTCTTTTTTATCTTTGCGTCAAAGTCTAAAAAACTTTTTTCTTCCACAACTTCACTCATGTGTACACCTCTCTATTCTAAGTTGATTATATCATAAATTCATCAAATTTCGACAAAATTCTACAAAAGTGCTTTTTCTTTAGTTTCTGCAACTACCAGTAATAAAAGAACCGCCTTCCCCCGCACCCCTTGCGGTTCTTTTGTTTTGATTTTTTTTA
>CADBNY010000006.1 GCA_902796215.1 uncultured Erysipelotrichaceae bacterium
AACAAGTAGTTGTTTCTACTTTCAAATGCCTTTAACTTACTACTTGGATCTAAAATCCTATTAATGACATATAACTTTGTTAAACCATTTAAATCATATTCAATTTTAGAATCTGATTTAATTTTATTTAAAAGCACATCAATACCTAATTTATTATAAATACTATTTATAATTAAATAACCAAGATTTTTTGGATTTAAAACAAAATTTATTTCATCGATAGAGATGGATTCTCTTTTTTGCTTAATCACTCCATTAAGCTCATTTAAATCTATTAACTCTCCATTCCTAAATTGCTCTCTTAGCCTCTTTAATAAATCGGGCTTACCATCATCATAATTAGATAATGGGCCAAGATTTTTAATTGTACTTCTTTTTACAGTTACAGACCCATCATCTCTTTTAACATATTTTCCTTCTACAATTCTCAAATAAGGTTTACCAGTATTTTTAAAACAATCAAGAAACATACTTATCACTCCAATATACTCATATACTAATACGAATATATCATACGTTAAGACAAAAGAAAAGCCTATTTTCAATAAAAAATAGACATTTTTCAATATTTAAAGTACGGAAGTCGGGATGAATTAGAACTAGAAGAATAATCTAGTTTTTTTCTTTCTAAAAAGAAATAAAAATGTAAATATTGACATAATCACTAAAACCATTAATTGAAAACTATTTTTTATGTATAAAATAGATTAATGTGATATAATAGGACTGAGTTACGAAAGAATAGGTGAAAAATATGATAGAACGATTAGAAGCTACATTAGAAAAATATAATACATTGCAAGAAGAATTAACAAAACCAGAAGTACTAAGTGATATCAAAAAAACAAGAGAATACTCAAAAGAAATGAGTGAATTAGAAAGTATTGTAAATTGTTATAAAAAGTATAAAAAAGTACTAGAAGATATTAATAATACAAAAGAAATGACAAAAGACCCAGAACTTTCTGAAATGGCAAAAGAAGAATTAAAAGATTTAGAAGAAACAAAAGAAAAATTAGATTCTGAATTAGAAGTATTATTAATACCAAAAGATCCAAATGATTCAAAAAATGTTATTATGGAAATTAGAGGAGCAGCAGGTGGAGATGAAGCAAACATTTTTGCTGGAGATTTATTTAGAATGTATACAAGATATGCTGAAAAACAAGGTTTTTCTTATCAAGTATATAACTCAGTAGATGGTACAGCTGGCGGATTTAGCCAAATAGAGTTAATCATAAAAGGAAAAGGTGCCTATTCTCAATTAAAATATGAAAGTGGATCTCATCGAGTACAAAGAGTACCAGTAACTGAATCAAATGGAAGACTTCAAACCTCTACAGCAACAGTATTAGTGATGCCAGAAGCCGATGAAGATGTAGAAATTGAAATTAATCCTAATGATTTAAGAATTGATATTTATAGATCAAGTGGCTGTGGAGGGCAAGGTGTAAATACAACAGATTCAGCCGTAAGAATTACCCATTTACCAACAGGATTAGTAGTAACTTGTCAAAATGAAAGAAGTCAAATTCAAAATAAAGAACAAGCAATGAAAGTATTAAAATCAAGACTTTATGAGCTACAAGAACAAGAAAAATTTGAAAAAGAAGGAAAAGAAAGAAGAAGTAAAATAGGAACAGGAGATCGTGCAGAAAAAATAAGGACATACAATTATCCACAAAATCGTGTGACTGATCATAGAATAGGTTTTACAACTAATAGTTTAGATAGAGTCATGGACGGAGCCTTAGATGATATTATTAATGCTCTAATTCAAGAAGATCAAAAGAGAAAGCTTCAAGGCGAAGTAGAATAAAATGACAGTCGAAGATTTATTAATATTTGGAAAAAGCCATTGCCATTCAGACCATGCAAAAATTCTTTTAGCCGAAATAATTGAGAAAAATCCTTTAGAATTATTAAATTATTTAAAAGAAGAAGTTCCAGTAGAAAAAAAAGAATTATATCAAAAAGAAATATTGGCTCTAGAACAGGGAAAACCTCTTCAATATGTAATGGGATATGTTAATTTTTATGGAATAAGATTTGAAATAGATGAAAGAGTATTAATTCCTCGTTTTGAAACAGAAGAATTAGTAGAAAATACTATAAAATATATAAATCAATATTTTAATGAACCAGTAGATATCATAGATTTAGGTTGTGGAAGTGGAGTAATTGGTTTAACTCTAGAAAAAAAAGTATCTACAAAAACTGTGGATTTAATTGATATTTCAAAAGATGCCTTAGAAGTTGCCCACAAAAACTGTGGAAACTTAAATTCAAAAGCTCAAATCATAGAAAGTGATTTCTTTGAAAAAATTGATAAAAAGTATGATGTTATTATCAGTAACCCTCCGTATATTATGGAAGATGAAGAAATAGATTCTATTGTTAAAAAAAATGAACCATCACTTGCATTATATGGAGGAAAAGATGGACTAGATTGCTACAAAAAAATATTAAAAGAAATATCATATCATATGAAAGAAAGATGCATTGTAGCATTTGAAATAGGATATAAACAATTTTCTAGTATAAAAGAATTAATAAAAAAATATCTTCCAAATGCAAAAATAGAAGTAAAAAAAGACTTATCAGAAAAAGAAAGAATGATATTTATTTTTCAAAATATTGAATAAAAAAAAAGAAAAAGTCTCACTACAATAATGAAAGTGAGGTTTTTTATGACAAAAAAATTAATCATTATAGCAATAATAGTATCTATATTATCATTAAATAAACAAGAACAAGTAAAAATACCAAAACAGTCAATACGCTTTAGAGTAATTGCTAATAGTAATACTGAAGAAGATCAAAATTTAAAAAAACAAATAGTAAACAATTTATCAGAAGAATTAAAAAATACAAATAATCTGAATAATATTGAAGATACAAGAAGTTACATAAAAAAAGAATTACCTTTATTCACAGAAACTGTGGATAAAACATTAAAAGAAAATAGCTTTTCAAAACAATTTCACATAAACTATGGAAAAAATTTTTTTCCAGAAAAAAGTTATAAAGGAGTTTTATATGAAGCAGGTGAATATGAATCATTAGTTATAACAATAGGAGAAGGTTCGGGGGAAAATTTCTGGTGTGTTTTATTCCCACCATTGTGCTTTGTAGAAGAAAAAAAAGATGTTGAATATAAATCAATAATAAAAGAAATCATAGAAAAGTATTTTTAAAAGAATAAAAGAATAAAATATATAAGGTGATGAAATGTTCAAAGTCCTTATATATTTTTTTATTGGTATAAGCCTTAGCATGGATGCTTTTACATTATCTCTTTCAATAGGAACAACATCCCCTAAAAAGAAAAGTCAACTACTATTATCTACACTAGTCGGTAGTTTTCATTTCTTTATGCCCATAATGGGAAGTAAAATAGGTAATATCTTTCAGTACAAATTTATTTCTTATTCTAATTATATAACAGCTTTCATACTATCAATTCTATTAATAGAAATGATTCTTCCAAAAGAAGAGAAAAAAACAATAATTCTAAATATAGTAACAAGCTTTATAATTGCTTTAACGGTAAGTTTAGATAGCCTAACTGTAGGAATAGCTTTTGGAATCGACAAAGAAAAAAATATTCTTGCGCCTATCTTATTCTCTATTTTAAGCTCATTCTTCACTTATATTGGTTTATCCCTAGGTAAACAATTAGAAAAAAACTACCAAAAAAAGGCAAAAATATTTGGAAATATTTTAATGTTCATAGTCATATTAAAATATTTAATTTTTCCATAATTTACGACAAATAGTTGATATTTGTGTCAAATAAATTGACAAAGAAGAAGGAATTTTTTATGATTAAGTTGGGTGATTATATGTTAACTAATTTCAATGAAATGTTAAGTCTTGCAAAAGAAAAAAAATATGCAGTTCCCCATTTTAATATTAATAATTTAGAATGGTCAAAATATATATTAGAAGAATGTCAAAAAGAAAAAGTGCCAGTTATACTAGGTGTTAGTGAGTCTGCTATAAAATATATGGGAGGATCTAATACGATAGTAGGCATGATAAAAGGACTAATAAAAGATTTAGAAATTACAATTCCAGTTTGTCTGCACGTAGACCATGGCAGCTCTTTTGAAACTTGTAAAGAGGCAATAGACGCTGGATTTAGTTCTGTTATGATTGATGCATCTGCCCTAAAGTTAAATGAAAACATTGAAATAACAAAAAAAGTAGTAGACTATGCTCATCAAAAAGGTATATCAGTAGAAGCTGAGATAGGACATATCGGATCACAAGGAGCAAATCCAACAAATGACATGAATGCTACAGTAGAAGATTGTATAAAACTTTATCAAGCAACTGAAATTGATGCTTTAGCACCTGCTTTAGGAAGTGTTCATGGATTTTATAAAGAAGAACCAAATTTAGACTTTGAGCGAATGAAAGAAATTAATGAAAAGTTACCAATACCACTAGTTCTTCATGGAGGAAGTGGAATACCAGATGAACAGATCAAAAAAGCAATAGCATGTGGTATAAGTAAAATTAATGTAAATACAGAATTACAAGCAGCTTGGAGTTATGCCATTAGAAATTTTTTAGAGGAAAACAAAAAAGTATATGATCCTCGTAAAATAATAAGCAGTGGAGAAGAAGCAATAAAAAATGTAATTGCTGAAAAAATAAAGCTATTTGGTACAATTTAGGAGGAAAAAGAATGAAAATAATCGAAATTGAAGGAGATAAAAGACTAAATGGAACAATTCGCATAAGTGGAGCTAAAAATGCCACAGTTGCCCTAATTCCAGCAGCTATTTTAACAGATGAAGAAGCAACAATTTGTAATGTTCCAGAAATAACAGATACTGATGCTTTGTGTGATATTTTAAAATTATTAAATGTCGATGTAAAAAGGTCAACAGAAAGCATCATAATCAATCCAACAGAAATCATTAATACAGAAATTACAGAATCTTACTCAAAAAAGTTAAGAGCATCTTATTATTTTATGGGAGCCTTATTAGGAAAATATAAAAAAGCAGTAATGTATTTTCCAGGTGGATGTTCAATAGGAGCAAGACCCATAGATCTACATTTAAAAGGTTTTGAAGCTCTAGGAGCAACTGTAACAAATGAAAATAATAAATATATCGTTGAAGCAAAAGAATTAAAAGGAGCAAACATTTATTTAGATATTGCCTCAGTAGGAGCAACAATTAATATCATGCTAGCAGCGGTTCGTGCCAAAGGAACAACAATTATTGATAACGCTGCCAAAGAACCAGAAATTGTAAATGTTGCAACATTCTTAAATAATATGGGAGCAAAAATTAGTGGAGCCGGAACATCTACGATAAAAATAAAAGGAGTAAACCACTTAGGAAAATGTTTTCATGAAGTGATTCCAGATAGAATTGAAGCCGGAACCTATATCATTATTGGAGCATTATGTGGAAATCCATTAAAAATAGATAATATTATTCCAGAACACATAGACTCTTTACTCTTAAAATTAGAAGAAATGGGAGTTGAACTAGAAATAGGAAAAGATTATGTAACTGTTTTAAATAGTAATAAAAAACTAAAATCAACGAATATTAAAACAGCAGTATACCCAGGTTTTGCGACAGATTTACAACAACCATTTACAGTATTATTAACTCAAGCAAAAGGAAAATCAAAAGTAACAGAAACAATTTGGGAAAATAGATTTATGCATGTTCCTTATTTAAAAGAATTAGGAGCAAACATTGAAGTCAAAAATCAAACAGCTACAGTATTAGGACCAACAGAATTAAAAGGAGCAGAAGTAGTTGCGACCGACTTAAGAGCAGGAGCAGCTATGGTAGCAGCAGCACTGATTTCTAAAGGAACAACAACAATCACAAATGCAGAACACATCTTAAGAGGATATGAACAAATTGTAGAAAAACTAACATCCGTAGGTGCTAAAATTACAATAAAAGAAATATAATTTTAATAGTTATATTTCTTTTTTTTGGGGGTGAAACATGACTAAAATAATTAAATTAACAATATTAATCATATTAAGTTTATCTGTATACTTTATTTATCAAGACACTAAAGATAGCAATATAAAAATATTAAATATAGGAGATAATCTATCCCAGGGAATAAATTCTTATGGTCAAAAAGAATGTGGATTTATAAACTACTACGAAGACTATTTAAAAAAACAAAAAAATAAAGTAGAAGTGATAAACAAATATAGCAAAAAAGATTTAACAATTAATGAATTAATAAATCAAGTAAAAACTAATTCAAACTTAAAAAGAAATCTAATAGAATCACCAATTTTATTTCTAACAGTAGGATACAATGATTTAATTTATAAAATAAGTCTAGAAGAAAATATAAATAAACAAAGGTTAAAAAGAATTATACAAGAAACAAGACAAGAATATGATAATCTAATAAAAGAAATAAGAAAATATTATAAAAAAGAAATTATTTGTATTGGCTATTATCAACCAAATAAAGAAAATGACAATTTAAATTTAGGAATAAAAAACATAAATTTTTATCTAGAATCTCAAAAAGAAATAACATACATTGATACTTATAAACTTCTAAGTAATAAAGAAAAATACTTCTCAAATCCTAATAGTTATTATCCAAATAAGCTAGGATATCAAAAAATTTCC
The DNA here is from genome assembly GCA_902796215.1 of uncultured Erysipelotrichaceae bacterium. Classification (GTDB taxonomy): domain Bacteria; phylum Bacillota_I; class Bacilli_A; order RF39; family UBA660; genus UBA3789. The sequence continues at coordinate 6,645 of CADBNY010000006.1, forward strand.
CAAGAAATTATTTATCAAATGAAAAAAGTATTGAATTAAATTAGAAGTTCCCATAAGTAGTAAAAATCTTAATTTTATAGATAAAGTCCCAGTTTTTAGGGACTTTATTATTTTG
>CADBNY010000007.1 GCA_902796215.1 uncultured Erysipelotrichaceae bacterium
AAATCTCTGAAAACAATTATTATCAAAAAAACTATACTGAAGAAGAACGTAAAGCAGCATCCAAAAAAGTAAAATTAAAAATAAGACGAAACAATAATAACAGAAGCCAGTATTATTATTAAGAAAATTTATACTTGTAAAACACAAAAAATATGGTATAATACAAAAAGAAAGGAGTGGGAAGAAAAGACCCACTCCTATTATTGTTAGGAGGTGCAGTATGAAAGAAGAAATAGAAAATCTTGTAAATGACAAAATAAAAGATTTAAATGTCTTCGTAGAGGATGCATATATTAGTAATCAGGAAGGTAAAAAAATATTTAACATCGTTCTAGATAGTAATGAGACAATTGATTTAAACAAAATAACAGATGCCTCAAGAATAATAAATGAAATAATGGATAAAGAAGAAAATATTTTAAAAGATATTGATGAATTAGACATTTTTTCAAAAGAGAAAGGAGATAATTAAAATGAATGGAAAAGAATTTAAAAAAGCACTAGATAATATTGTAAAAGAAAAAGATATTGACCCAGAAATAGTCTATAGTGCTATGGAATTAGCTTTAACATCAGCATATAAGAAAAATTTTAATTCCAAAACAAATGTAAAAGTATTATTTGATCGGGCAACAGGAGAAATTAAAGTATATTCATACCTAACAGTAGTACCAGATGATAAAATGACTAAAGAAGAATATGAAGAAGCTTTATTTGAACGCTATGCTGAAGATGAAGATTTAGATACAGAAGTTGCTGAGACAGAGGATGCTTCTGAAGAAGGAGAAGAAGGTAAAGAAAACAAAAAAGAAACAATTTCATTTTTCAATCCTGAAACTGAGATAAAAGTAACAGAAGCTAAGAAAATAGATAAAACACTAGAAGTAGGAGATACAATTGATACCGAAGTAACACCAAAAGACTTTGGACGTGTTGCAACATCAACTGCAAAACAAGTTGTTATTCAAAAAATCCGTGAAGCAGAAAGAAACAGCATTATGGAAGAATTTGGAGATAAACAAGATGAATTATTAATTGGAACAGTAGCTCTAGAAGATACAGATAACTATTTTATTGATTTAGGAAGAACAAATGGAATTTTACCTAAAAAAGATATTATCCCAGGAGAAAAAATTGAAATGGGTTCTCAAATTAAAGTATATGTTTCAAAAGTAGATAATAATGGAAAGAACTTATTAATATTATTAAGTAGAGCACACTATGGTTTTGTTAAAAGACTATTTGAATTAGAAATACCAGAAATCAATGACGGAACAGTAATGATTTATAGCGTAGCAAGAGATCCTGGAAATAGAAGCAAAGTAGCAGTTTATTCAGAAAATCCAAATGTTGATCCAATAGGAGCATGTATTGGAGAAAAAGGATCACGTATTGCAAGAATTATTGAAGAATTACACGGAGAAAAATTAGATATTGTAAGATATGATTCAGATCCAGCAGTATTCATTGAAAATGCGTTATCTCCTGCTAAAGATTTAACAGTAGCTATTACAGATCCTAAGAAATTAGAAGCTATGGTAATAGCTGATGGAGATAATTTTTCTTTAGCAATTGGTAAAAAAGGACAAAATGCTCGTCTTGCAACACGCTTAACAAAGTTTAAAAGAATCGATATAAAAACAACAGAACAAGCAAGAGAAGCAGGGATTAACTTTAGATAGAGGTTTATTATGAAAGTAAGAAAAATACCATTAAGAACATGTGTAGTAACAAAAGAAACTCTTCCAAAGAAAGAACTTCTTCGCATTGTAAGAACAAAAGAAAAAGAAGTAAAAGTAGATGAAACAGGAAAGTTAAACGGAAGAGGAGCATATATTAAGAAAGATATTGAAGTTCTAGAAAAAGCTAAGAAAACAAATATCTTAGAAAAAAGACTAGAATGTAAGATAGAGGATAATGTTTATGAAGAAATAAAAAAATGTATAGAAAAGTGAGGTGGTCATCATGATGACATTGCAAGATTATGCAAATGACGTAGGAAAAACAATAGAAGAAATAAAAGCGTTATGTGATAAAATAGGAATCAATTATCAAGATGAAAACACATTATTAGATGATATAGGTATTACTCTTTTAGATAATGAAATACAAGATAGTGAAGACTATATAGAAGGAGATATTGAAGAGTTAGAAGAAAGAAGACTAGATGATGAAGTAACTGATAAAGCAGAAGAATTAGCATTTAATACAAAAATAGATTTAGAAGATGGAGAATCATTTACAAAAGTAAAACAATCAAAGCAACCAAAGAAGACTGAAAATAATAAAAAAGATTTTCTAAAAGAACGTAAGAAGATGTATAAAAATAAAGAAAAACTACAAAGCAATGAAGTAGAGCAAGATAAAAATATAATTCTTTATAAAAAAGGAATGACCGTTACAGATTTAGCAAATTTATTAGAAGTAGCCCCAGTAGAACTAGTAAAAAAATGCATGGGACTAGGAGTAATGGCTTCTCTTAATCAGTCAATAGATTATGATACAGCTGAAATACTTGTATCAGAATATGAAAAAACATTAAAAAAAGAAGAAACAGCTGATATATCAAATTTTGAAAATTACGAAATTGAAGATAAAGCAGAAGATTTAGTATCACGTCCACCAGTAGTAACAATTATGGGTCACGTAGATCATGGAAAAACAACTTTACTAGATTATATAAGAAAAAGTGATGTTGTAAGTGGTGAAGCTGGAGGAATTACTCAAGCAATTGGTGCTTATTCTGTTAAGTGCAATGATAAAACAATAACTTTTATTGATACTCCAGGACATGCAGCCTTTACTGAAATGCGTGCTAGAGGAGCACAAATGACTGATATTGTAATCATAATAGTAGCAGCAGATGATGGCATAATGCCACAAACAAAAGAAGCAATAGATCATGCTAAAGCAGCCAATGTTCCTATTATTGTTGCAATCAACAAGATAGATAAACCAGAAGCAAATGTAGAAAGAATAATGACAGGACTTGTTGAAGCTGGACTAACTCCAGAAGAATGGGGTGGAGATATCATAGTAAATAAGATATCTGCTAAAACAGGAGAAGGTATCCCTCAATTATTAGAAAGCATTTTATTAGTAGCTGAAATGCAAGAATATAAAGCAAATCCATCTCGTTACGCAACTGGAGCAGTAGTGGAATCTAGAAAAGATGCAAAAATTGGTTCTGTTGCAACTTTATTAATTCAAAATGGAACTCTTCGCTTAGGAGATCCAATTGTTATTGGAAACTATGCTGGAAAAGTAAGAACCCTAAAAAATGATAAAGGACAAAATATTGTAGAAGCAGGCCCAGCCACTCCGGTTGAGGTAACAGGTATATCAGAAGTACCAAGTGCCGGAGATAAATTTATGGCTTTTGAATCAGAAAAAAAAGCAAAAGAAATAGCTAGTGCCCGTACTCTTCGTTCAAAAGAACAAGATATAAACTTCAGTGGAATGAGCTTAGAGGATTTATTCGGAAGAATAAAAGAAGGACAAAAAGAAATCAAAGTAGTATTAAAAGCAGATGTAAATGGCTCGCTAGAAGCAGTAAGAAATGCTTTAGAAAAGATTGATGTAGAAGGTGTAAAAGTATCTGTAATTAGAGGTGGAGTAGGAGCTATTACAGAAAGTGATGTTGTCCTAGCTTCAGCATCAGATGCTATTATTATTGGATTTAATGTAAGAGCAGGTAATTCTACAGTAGAAATAGCAAAACAATATGGAATAGAAATTAAAACATATGATATTATCTACAAAGTAGTAGAAGATATGGAAAGCGCTATGAAAGGAATGTTAGATCCAGAATTTGAAGAAAAAGTAGTAGGTACTGCTGAAATCAGACAATTATTTAAATTTTCAAAAATTGGACTAATAGCTGGATGTCACGTAACAAGTGGAATCATAAAAAGTAATTTAAAAGCTCGCATTATTCGTGATGATATCGTAGTGTATAATGGAGCAGTCAACACTCTACAACATGAAAAAGACCAAGTAAAAGAAGTAAAAAAGGATATGGACTGCGGAATAACTTTAGAAAACTGTCAAGACTATAAGGAAGGAGATATTATCGAAGTCTACGAATTAGTAGAAATTAAAAGATAATAAAGGAATATGGTTTTAAGCGAAATGACACTAAGAAATATAATTGAAGATAATTTATTAATTCAAGAAGTAAATGATAACGTATACATTGTTTGGATTAAAGACTCCATGAAATCATCATCAGAAGTAAAACCACTAATTATGTGCAAAGAAGCTGGAAAAATTAAAATATATACCCCATCATTAACATTAAAAGAAGAAGAATTTAAAAGAGAATCTAGTGAAAGATTACTTGTTAATAAAGAAGATGCTGTTATTGCTATATTGGGTAGAAAAAATGGGGAACTCTTTTTATCTGAAATATTTGAAATGAATTATTGCCAACAAGGTATGCCTCCAGAGGTTGAAAATGACTTTAGATCACTTGCTTTTAGAACATACTTTCCTGATCATAGTTTAGAACTTCCTGGTTATAAAGTAATGCGAAAAGTAAAAGAAGGCCAAGGTGATAAGTAATTTGTCAAATATAAAAATAGAACGTATAAATCACGCAATACAAGAACAAATTAGTATTATATTAATGCGTGAAGTAAAAAATGAGCATATCAAGTTTGTTACAATAACAGGAGTAGAAACAACAACAGATTTAAGTTTTGCTAAAGTATATTATACAGTTCTAGATGATTCAAAAAAAGAACAAACTCAAGAAGAACTTGAAAAAGCATCTTCATTTATTCGTACAAAACTAGCAGAACGTATTGATATTAGACATACTCCAGAATTAAAATTTATTTATGATACATCTATTGCCTATGGTGAACATATAGATAAAATAATAGATGAAATACACCACAAAAAGGATTGATTTACTCAATCTTTTTCTTTTATTATTTTTTATATTGTGTTAAAATAATATTATAAAATAGGAGATGAGTATATGAGAAAAATAATTACATTCTTATTTCTAGTGATTTTAATAATACCACTTGGGGTATTAGCAAAAACCCCTAATCAAGAAGAAATAACAAAAGTAATTAACTCTATAGAAAATGTTCAAGTAGATGAAAATATAATTATAAAATCTACTACAATAAAAAATGATAAAATACAATTAGAAATTTCAGAAAATGAGAATATTATCACAAAAGAAATACCCTGTACAATGAAAGAAAATGAATTAGAGTTTATAGGAGGATATGCATTTGTAAATATTGAAACAGGAAAAATAATAGGTGATATTACAGATAATAATAATGCTTTTTACATTTATTCTCTTTTAGAAAACAAATCTTTCGTTCCATATGACGAAGAAAGCTATTATAACAATACAAAATTAAAAGAAATAATAGAGGATAAAAACGAAAATTTATATAAAGATTCAAGTAATACTTTTGGAATATCATTTACTGAAGAAGTAATAAATAAGACAACAAAAAAAGTATTGATAACATATCATTATTACTTTGATGGAGATTATACAATTATTGATATGAACAAAAGTGAACTAGACTCTATTAACCCACCAACAAGATCTTATAATATACAAGTAACAATCATGCTAGGCATTATTATTTGCATAGGTTTATATACATATTTTGATACAACAAAAAAAGAAGGAAAAGGAATTTAATATGAAAAAAATAAGTAGAGAACAAACACAAGATGATTGTTGGATATATATTTTATTATTAACAACACTAGCCATTCTTTTAGAATCATTAAAAAATTATACTTTTAAAATAAAGGGAGTAGATTTATCAATATCATTATTTTTCTTGCCTTTTATATATTATATTTCAAACTATATCGCAAAAAAATATGATTGCAAAAAAGCAGTAGCAGCCATTGCAATATCGGGCGTTATGTTTGTCTCGTTCAGTGCAATTATATCTTTTGCTTTTGGTGAAAGATTAATTTTATCAAATGTTAGTGGGGAATTTTGTGGCTATGTAATAAGTCAATTTATAAATTTAACACTATATATGTTTTTATTAAATAACACAAAGATGCCTATATTTTTACTGTATCTAAATTATTTATTTTCTCTGATTGTATATTATATGTTTTATACTCTTATATATTTAAGTATATTTACTCTAGATACTTACTGGCTAGGATATTTCATTACTCTAGGAATTCAAATGATTATTTGTCTTCCTCTAGCAATCATTGGAAAAAGAATAAAAGAAAAATAAGAACTTAAACATTAGTAATTTAAGTTCTTAAAAAAACAAAAAGATTAGCATAAAGTGTTTTTTAATTACATCGTGAATTATTCTATTTTAAATAGATGAGAATAGAAGTTTGAAGTCTCATCTATTTTTGTGCGCTTTATTCAGTTTAAAATAATCATATTTTGTTTTGTTAGTAATCACAAAATTTTCACCAGCCATACATTTTTTTTAAGAATAGTTTTACTTTAATAAGATTTTAAAGCAATAAATAATTTTCTCTTTGTACTAAAATAAGCAATTATAGTAATAAATTGATGCACAACAAAAACACTTTTTAATAGTTAAATAAATGACTAAGAATACTATTACTTCTTAGACCTTATTTACCTACTCAACCATCTTATCAATGCTTTTTCGTTTTTGATCAATAGAAGAATGTACATATACGTTTAATGTTACTGAACAATTAGCATGACCAAGTATTTCACTAAGAGATTTTACATCAATTCCGATTCGATGCATCTAGTAGCAAAAGTATGACGTAGTGAATGAAAATTAATTTTTCTTAAATTACATTTTCTTAGTAAATTTTCAAAATATTTTTCATAAACTCTAGTATCTTTAGGTGTATTAGAGCCTGTTAATATATAATAATTATTATTTGCATAATTATCTTTTAAAATGCTCATAATACTTGAATTCACAGGAATTGTTTGAATGGAATTAGTAGATTTTGGAGTAGTTACGATTATCTTTGTTTTCTTTAATGAATTGCCATCAATATTACTAATTCTTTGAGATGTTCTTTTTATAGAAATTGTATTATTAATAAAATCAATATCTTCCCACCTTAAAGCACATACTTCACCAATTCTAATACCAGTATATAAACATATTAAAATCCCCAAATTATTCAAATTGATATTGTTATTGATATAATCTAATAATATTTTTTCTTCTGTATTGGTTAAGTATATAATTTTACTTTTTGGCTTTTTTATATTATAATTATTAAATGATATATTCTTATTATTAAGAGAGCTCTTTATAATATAATATATTGTATTTTGTGATGATAAAGATAATTTTTTTATTTCTTTTGATTGGAAATACGTATCTAATATATCTTGAGTGATTCGATTTACTTTATATTTGCCTAGTACAGGAACAATATTATTCTTTATTATATTATAATATTTTATATAACTTTGTTCTTTAATATGACTTTTTTTGCTTAATAACCAATTGTTAAGTACCTGTTCATATCTTTCTTTATGTATTACCATGGTTTACTCCTTTCTTTACATCGATAGACACTTATTTTTGTTGAAAACGTTGAATTTTGTCGAATTTCGTGGTAAAAGTAAAATAGGTAGTGTCTAAGAAGTAATAGTATCTTAGTTATTAATCTATCAAAAATAAAAAAAAGAAGGAGAGACAAAATGAAAGATAAAAAAATTAAATTGGCAATTATTATAGCAATTTTAGTATTAGGAGTTGCCTATGCCGCATTTACTGTTAATTTTACAATTAATGGTACTGCAAAAATTATTGGAGATTCAAGCAATTTTAGTTCAAATATTATATTTGATAG
>CADBNY010000008.1 GCA_902796215.1 uncultured Erysipelotrichaceae bacterium
CCAAGATATTGTCCATCAATAGAAGATAAAGTAGTTCGCTTTAAAGATAAAGAAAGACACCAATTATTTATAGAACCAGAAAGTAAGTATTATGATGATATGTATTTACAAGGATTTTCAACATCAATGCCAAAAGAAATTCAAGAAAAAATGGTCCATAGTCTACCAGGGTTTGAAAATGCTAAAATACTAAAATATGGCTATGCTATAGAATATGATGCAATATACCCAACACAATTAAAAAATTCGTTAGAAACAAAAATACTAAAAAATTTATTTACAGCAGGACAAATAAATGGAACAAGTGGATATGAAGAAGCAGCATGTCAAGGATTAATGGCAGGAATTAATGCTACTTTAAAATTAGAAGGAAAAGAACCATTAGTATTAAAAAGAAATGAAGCTTATATTGGAGTATTAATAGATGATTTAATAACAAAAGGAATTAGAGATCCCTATAGATTATTAACGAGTAGAGCAGAATTTAGACTTCTTCTCAGAAGTGATAATGCTGATTTAAGATTAAGAAAATATGGTTACGAAGTTGGTTTGATTAATAAAGAACAAATAAATCGTTTAAATAAAAAAGAAAAAGATATAGAAAAATGTTTAAGCTGGCTAAAAGAAAATAAATTAAAAATTACAAAAGAAGTAGAAAAATATTTTGTTCAAAAAGAAATCCAAGTGCCAAAATCAACAATGACATTGGAAAATTTATTAAAAAGACCAGAAATAACAGTAGAATTATTAGAAAATTTTATAAAATTTCCATATGAAGAAGAGATAAAAGAGCAAGTAGAAATTTACTTAAAGTATGAAGGATATATTGCTAAATCATATAAAGAAGCAGAAAAACTATTAAAATTAGAAAAGAAAAAAATACCCAAAAGTATTGATTATGATAAGATAAAAAATATAGCCTCTGAAGCACGACAAAAACTAAAAGAAGTACAGCCAGAAACAATAGCCCAAGCAATAAGAATAAGTGGAGTAAATCCATCAGATATTTCTATTCTCTCAATATATCTAAAAAAGGAGTATGGAAAAAATGAATAAAGAAGAATTTTTAGAAGAATGTAGAAAAATAAATATCACTCTAACAGAAAAGCAACAAGAACAATTAGATAATTTTTACAAATTAATGATCAAATGGAATCAAAAAATAAATCTAACAAGAATTACTAAAGAACAAGATGTTTATCTAAAACATTTTTATGACAGCTTAACTTTAAATAAAGTAATTAATTTAAAGGAAGTAAAAACTTTATGTGATGTAGGAACAGGAGCAGGATTTCCAGGAATTGTCTTAAAAATAGCTTTTCCCAATATAAAAATAACCTTAATTGATTCTCTTCAAAAAAGAGTAAATTATTTAAATGAAATAATAAAAGAATTAGATTTAAAAGATATTGCCGCGATTCATACAAGAGGAGAAGATTATAAAGGACATTTTCAAGTAGTTACATCTCGAGCTGTAGCAAACATTGAAAAATTACTAAATTATACAATGCATTTAGTAGAAAAAGACGGAGTTTTTATTGCTATGAAAGGAAACATTGAAGATGAACTAACAGAAATAGTAAAAAGAAATATCTCTGAAAAATATAAAATAAAAAAAATAGAACAATTTTTATTACCTATAGAAAACAGTAAAAGAAGTTTGATTATAATTAAGAAATATGATAAAAAAAACAGATAATAAAAAAATCAGTTGAAAGTAATTCATTTTTCCTATATAATGATAACATAGGGTAAATAAAAGAGTAGAAATGAGGGGAAACTATGAATCAAGAATCAAAAGATGAAGTTGTATTATTATATTTAGATGATATTATTCCAAATAGATTTCAACCTCGTGAAGTATTTGATGAAAAAGCTCTAAAAGAATTGGCAATATCAATCAAAGAACATGGAGTAATACAACCAATAATTGTACGAAAAGCCAATGAAAAATACGAAATAATAGCTGGAGAAAGAAGATATAAAGCCGCTGCTTTAGCAGGCTTAACTAAAATTCCAGCTATTATCAGAAATTTAGATGATAAAGAAAGTGCTAAAGTCGCTTTATTAGAAAATCTTCAAAGAAAAAATTTAAATCCAATAGAAGAAGCAAGAACATACCAAAAAATATTAGAATTAGATCAATTAACTCAAGAAGAATTAGCAAAAACAATGGGAAAAAGTCAATCTGCTGTTGCTAATAAAATAAGATTACTAGCATTATCAGATAAAGTACAAAATGCATTGTTAAAGGAACAAATATCAGAACGACATGCCAGAACATTATTAAACATTACAGATGCAAAAGAGCAACAAGAAATGCTTAAGAAGATAATTGATACAAAAATGAGTGTTCGAATGTTAGAAGAGGAAATAAAGAAAAAATATCCAAAAGACAATTCTAATTTGGAAATTCCAACGGCAACAGAAGCAACTGTCAATGCATTTGTAAATAATAATCCATTAATGCCAACTGCTGAACTTCCAAAAGACACATCAAATTATGGAAAAGTAACAATAGCACCGCCAAAAGGAGAGGATATGCCTATGGGTACATTTATAAATTATGGTGAAATAGAAGATGAAGATAATGGAGAAACAGGAGGAAGTCTGTTAGATATTACTCCAAATGTAACATCTATAGATGTAAATGAAATTAAAAATACAGCAACAGATATAAATATGAATACAAAAGGTGGAGCAGATTTAGATAGTTTATTAAATTTAGGTAATCCAACATCGTCAATTCCGAGTAATCAGTTTATAACACCAGCTGAAAAAATAGTAAAAACAGATCCAGGAGAGAGAATAATAGAAAAAACTTCAGACTACTTTAAAATTCCAGAATTTCCATCTATAAATACTCAAATTGATCAACCATCAATAATGAATTCAATGGATAATAGAATGTTTTTATCAACTAATAATTCAAGTGCATCAAATTTATCACTAACAAATCAGTCACAACAAGAAGTTCAAACATCTCCAAAAAATTATACAATTGAGGAATTATCAGAAAATATCAAAAATCTTGTCAATGAATATAAAGAGCATGGACTAGATATTAGTCAAGATGAAATGAATTTTGAAAAATCATTCCAAATAATAATAAAAGTTGATAAAACTAAAAATGAAGAGTAAATAAAAATAAGAAGTAATTTTAACAGTCAATACACAATGTATTGACTGTTTTTTAGTACATTGTCAGTTAATATACTAAAAAAATATGTAAAATATACATTAATTTTTTTTAATTATATTTATATGAACTACAATAATAAAAAAATATGATAAAATCATAAGAGAAAGGAGTAAGATAATATGGAAGAAAATAACAAAGGAAATATTAGAATAATAATAATTGTAGTAGGTTTATTAATTATATGTGTAGGAATTGGTTACTTCATATTTAAAAACATAGGATTGAGTGGTAGTCATAAAAATACCACTGGATTAACTGGATACAAAGATTCAGATGTAACTTTTAGCTGTAGTCAATCTCAGTATGATTCTGTAGGAAATCGTAATATTACTAGTTATATAGATGTTCTTGCAAATAAAGATGGATATGCGTATCAAGATTATACAAAATTTGTTTATGAGTATTCCCAATATACAACAATACCAGATGATGCTTTTTGCAAGTTTATAAAGGATATTGGCGGTTCTAAAGTAATAAGTATGTCTAATGATTGTGGTGCTTATAAGGGACAAAATACTGTAGATTTAGGCCTTACTAATCGTGGATGGGATTCTGTTTTAACTCGTTCTGGTAATACAATTACTTTTACTTATCGTTCTATTGCGGCTGCTAATCAGAAAATGACTCGTAGTGAAATTACTCAATACAAGAACAAATTAGAATCTTCTGGTTATACTTGTCATTAATTTTTTGTTTAATGAATACTTCCTCTATTTTTTAGAGAAAGTATTTTTTTTATTATTGATTATAAAAAAAGAAAACTTGGAATAAAATATAAGTTAATTAATTAAAAATATAGAAACATAAATAAAATCTACTTTTTTTATGAAAAAGATTTCAAAAAAACATAATATTTGATACAATAAATAAGTAATATAGAAAATGGGTGATTAGATGGGAAAGGTTATTTCATTAGTAAATCAAAAAGGTGGAGTAGGAAAGACAACAACAAGTATAAATCTTTCTGCATCATTAGCAGTATTAGGAAAAAAAGTATTATTAATTGATTTAGATCCACAAGGAAATACAACTACTGGTGTAGGAATTAACAAAGGAGAGATAGCAAGAAGCATATATGATGTATTAATTGGTGAATGTAGTATTACAGAAGCCATGATAAAAACAAAATATAAGAAACTATATGTTTTACCAGCAACAATTAATCTAGCCGGGCTAGATTTAGAATTAACAGAAAAAAGTAGAAGTGAAGTAGGATTTAATAAAGGAGAACAGTTAAAAATAAAATTAATGGATATAAAAGATAGTTTTGATTTTATTATAATTGATTGTCCTCCTTCTTTGGGAGTAATTACAACAAACGCATTAACGGCATCAAATTCTGTAATTATTCCAGTTCAATGCGAATTCTTTGCATTAGAAGGAATCACACAATTATTAAAAACGATAATGTTAGCACAGAAAAGTCTAAATCCAACACTAGACATAGAAGGTGTTCTATTAACAATGTTAGATTCTAGAACAAATCTAGGTTTTGAAGTTGTAGAAGATATTCGCAAATTCTTTAAAGAAAAAGTGTATAATACAATAATTCCAAGATTAGTAAGATTAACAGAAGCACCATCACATGGAGAACCAATTATTGTATATGATCCAAAAAGCAGAGGCTCAGAAGCTTATATAAATTTAGCCAAGGAAGTGATAGAAAGAAATGGAAAATAATAATATGATAGAAAGTGGAATTCCAAAAAGAAGAGCATTAGGAAAAGGATTAGAAGAATTATTTAATAGTGAAGTATTAGACTACAGTTCAGTTGAAGAAAAAATAGTAAGTGAAACACCAAAAGAAGAAATTACAATGATTAAATTAAATGAGCTTAGAAGCAATCCATATCAACCAAGAAAAAAATTTGATCAACAAGCCCTAGAAGAATTATCAAAATCAATAAAAGAACATGGTGTATTTCAACCAATTATTGTAAAAAAAGCTATTAAAGGATACGAAATAATAGCAGGAGAAAGAAGAGTAAAAGCATCAGCTTTAGCTGGAAAAGAAGAAATACCTGCAATTGTACGAGACTTTAATGATACACAAATGATGGAAATAGCTCTTTTAGAAAATTTACAAAGAGAAGACTTAACAGCAATAGAAGAAGCAAAAGCTTATAAAAAATTACAAGAAACACTAACAATAAATCAAGAAGAGTTATCAAAACGACTAGGAAAAAGTAGAAGCCACATAACAAATATGTTAGGCCTATTAAGCCTTCCAGAAAGTATTCAAAATGATATCAGTGATAAAAAGATTTCTATGGGACATGCAAGAGTTTTAAGTAAATTAGATGATATAAAACAACAAGAAGAATTAGAAAAAAAGGTTATTGAAGAAGGAATTAGTGTAAGAGAACTAGAAAGAATGACTCAAGAACCTAAAATTATAAAAACAAATCCTCAAAAACCTAGAATAAAAGAGGAAAATGAATATAGTTATGTTCAAAATGAATTAAGTGAAAAATTAGGAACTAAAGTCTTAATTAAGAAAAATAAAATTGAAATTAGTTTCGTTAATGGAAATGATTTAAATAGATTACTAGAGTGTATGAACATAGAGGTAGGTCGATAATATGATTCCAAATGTTTTTGGAAAAAGTATTAATATAATGATGATAATAATTCCAATTATTAAAATAATAATAGGTTTCTTCATTTTTCAAATAATAAAAAAAATAGTAAAAAAAATGTCTTTTTCTAAGACAAACTTAAAAGCATCTCAAAAACAAAAAATAGAAACTTTAAAACAAATGTTAATTAATATTTCTAGATACATTATACTAATATTAGTAGGAATATCACTATTATCAGATTTTGGAATCAATGTAAAATCTATTTTAGCAGGTTTAGGAATTGGAACAGCAATATTAGGATTAGCTTTTAATGATTTAGCAAAAGATTTAATTGCTGGAGTTACAATTATAGCTGAAGGGGAATATGAAATAGGAGATGTCATTGAAGTAGATGGCTTTATGGGAGAAGTTGTATTCATCAGTTTAAGAACAACAAGAATTCGTAACTTTAAAGGAGCAACAAAGATTATTGCAAATCATTACATGGATAATATAATTAATTATAGTGCTAATAATTCTTTAGCTGTAGTAGATGTTTCAATTGCCTATGAAAACAAAGAAGAAGACATAGAAAAATCTTTTGAAAGTTTATTTAAAAGATTAAATGGTAATATTCCATATGCGACAAAAAATTTAGAATTATGGGGAGTGAATGAATTATCAGATTCCTCTGTTGTTTATAGAGTAGTAGTGGAAACAAAACCAATGAAACACATTGCTACAGAGAGATTTTTAAGAAAAGAGATAAAAAAAGAATTTGATAAAACAGGTATAAAAATACCATATAAACAAATAGAGGTGCACAATGGAAAATAAAAAATATGAATTAGGAACAATTGTTATCATGAAAAAGCAACATCCATGTGGAACAAATGAATGGGAAGTTGTAAGAGTAGGGGCAGATATAAAAATAAAATGCTTAAATTGTGGAAGAACAGTACTAATTCCAAGAATTGAATTTAATAAAAAACTAAAAAAAATCAAAGATTAGAAAGGATTAAATATGAATAATAAAAGAAAACTGAAACTGAAAAAATTTTATTTTCATCCGATTACAGTATTTCTATTTTTAACATTGATAGTGGTCATATTAAGCGGAATATTAAGTCTTTTTCAAACACAAGCAACATATAATACAATTAATGTAAATACCAAGGAATTAGAACCAACATTAATTACTGTAGAAAATTTATTATCATTTGATGGACTAAAATTTATGATAAGCAATGCAGCAAAGAATTTCCTTAGTTTTGGACCATTAGGAATGCTATTAATATCTCTAATAGGAATAACAATAGGAGAAGGAACAGGTTTTTTTGAAACACTAACAAGAAGACATATTAGCAAAATATCAAAACCAATATTTACCTTTTTAGTAATATTAGTAGCCACAATATCATCTTTAATAAATGAAGTTGGGTATGCTATCTTAATACCACTAGTAGCTCTAATATACTTTATGAATAATAGAAACCCAATCTTAGGAATTATAACAGCTTATTGTGGAGTATCATTTGGATATGGAGTATCAATTTTTATTGGATCAATGGAAGTATCTTTAATGAAATATACTAAAGATGCCGCTAGATTAATAGATGAAAATGCTCATATTGCCTTAAGTTCAAATTTAATATTCATCATAGTAGCCACAATAATTCTTTCTATAATTGGAACAGTAATAATAGAAAAACTTATTGCCCCAAAAATTGGAAAATATAAGAAAGAAGAAGAATTTTCAAAAACAGAACAATATAGAGTAATCAATTTAGAAGAAGAAGAACAATTACAAATTGAAAAAGATAAAAATGAAAAAAGAGGATTAAGACATGCTTTAATTGTGTCTATTATTATGTTACTAATATTTATCTATTCATTAATTCCAAATCTTCCATTCTCTGGGATGCTTTTAGATATGAAAGAAACAATATATTTAAATCAATTATTTGGAGAAAATTCTTACTTCCAAGATGGATTTACTTACCTAGTATCATTAGTATTTGTTCTAGCAGGTATTGCTTATGGAATAGGAAGTAAATCAATAAAAAATGATAAAGAAATCATTGAAAGTGCCAGTAAAAAGTTTTCAAATTTAGGAAGTATTTTTATTTTAATGTTTGTAGTTAGTCAATTTATAGCAATCTTTAGGAAAAGTAATATAGGTATGATTTTAACAATATGGCTCGCTAATTTATTAGGACACTTATCATTAACTGGTATACCTTTAATTATAATAACTTTACTATTTATTGCATTATCCAACTTGTTCTTAACATCAAGTGCCAGTAAATGGTTAATATTTTCACCAGTAGTAGTACCAATGTTTATGCAATCTAATATTTCTCCCCAATTTGCTCAAATTATTATGAGAGCGGGAGATTCTATGACAAAAGGATTTACTCCTTTACTTGCATCATTTGTAATATATATAGGATATTTAAATATATATAATCTAAATAGTGATAAACCATATAATATTAGGTCATCCTTAAAAATGATAACCCCATATTTCTTACTAATATCAGTAACTTGGATCTTATTAATAATAGGATGGTATATCATAGGTTTACCAATAGGACCTGGAGTATATCCAACACTGTGAAGAGGAAAAACCTCTTTTTTTATTTTGACAAACAATATAAAAAGAAATAAAATAGTAAAGAAAAAAAGGAGAGCAAAGATTATGACAATAAAAGATAGAAAAACAAATAAAATATTAGATGAAATCACAGCAACAATTAAAAATTATATTATGTATACAATATCAGTTTCAAAAAAAGGAGATCCAGAGCTAAAAGAGAAAATACTATTTTTATTAACTATACATAATTCTGAGATAATAACAAAAGCTCAAGAAATATATAACAAAAGAAGTTCTTTTGATAAAAAAAGAATAGAAACAGTATTAGATAATTATGTAGAGGTATTATTAAAAGAATATGAGGAATTTGATTTAGATAATCTAGACGAAGAATTAAATTTAAAAAAATTAGGAATATCAAATATTGCCCATAATTTCTGGGAAGTTGCTTGTTTTGCTGCAAAAAAAGATTTATCAGAAGATTATCCTCAAATGGCCGAATATCAAAAAGAAATATTAGAAAATTATAAGGAATTAGCAGAAGAATTAGGTATAAAATCTGGGATAGATTTATCACATTATTTCACATACCTTCTTTGGAATGGTTATTTTTCACCAACAAAAGTACATTCCTATCAAATAACAGATAGAATAATAGATTATCCGACTTTGGAAGTTTTTGAAGGAAAAGGAGTATGTTTAAACTATGCTTATTTACAAAAGGAGTTTTTAAGAATATGTGGCAAAGAAGCAGAAGTAGCTAGTTGTTATTTTTCTCCTAAAAGCATTCTCCAAATAAAAAATAAGCAACTCACTCAAGCAGAAGAAAAAGCCAAAAATCTTAGAGCATCAATAGAAAGAAATGCAGATATTTCAATAAAAGGTTTTGTTTCATGGATTTTTCTGCTACCTATCATATTTTCACTAGGTAAATCATTTGGAAATCATGCCATCACATTAGTTAGAGATGAAAAAAGAGAATTTTATTATGATGCCACAAATCTTTATGTTCTTAAACCAACACAAAATACTAAAGCAACAATAATAAATGGAGTAGGAGAATATATACTAAAAAGACATTTATCAATGTATTTAAAATCAAATCCAAGCAAAGAATTATTAGGAATAAATATACAAAATATTTTACTAAAAGGAAATAATAGTTTTATAGGATATACACTAGAAGAAACAAATGAAACTATGGAAAGAATATTTGGTGAGATAAACAATAATAGAGGTTTGATTGATGAAGCTTATGAAAAAATAAGACCAACAATTTTAAGACAAGAACAGGCAATCTCAGAAAATAAGCCAGCTCTTCAAAAGAAAAAAATTAAATGATTTATCTCAATGATAAGTCATTTTTTTTATCAAAAAAGTAAAATCAATAGAAAACTTAAAAATATTTTAATAGAACTTTATAATAAAATAATGTATAATATAGAAGAAAAGAGGGATATTATGAGTTTAACAGCAGGAATTGTAGGATTACCAAATGTCGGAAAATCGACTTTATTTAATGCAATTACAAATCAAAAAATTTTAGCAGAAAATTATCCTTTTGCTACAATTGAACCAAATGTTGGAATAGTAACTGTACCAGATGAAAGAATGACAAAATTAAAAGAAATGTATGAACCTGAAAGATTTATACCAACAGCCTATGAATTTACAGATATTGCCGGATTAGTAAAAGGAGCAAGTAAAGGAGAAGGTTTAGGAAATAAATTCTTATCTCATATTAGAGAAACAGATGCTATTGTAGAAGTAGTAAGATGCTTTGATGATGGAAAAATAATTCATGTAGATGGAGAAATAAATCCAATTAGAGATATTGAAACAATCAATTTAGAATTAGCAATTGCTGATTTAGATATTATTAACAGTAGATTAGAACGTGTTTCAAAAAAAGCAAGAACAACAAAAGATAAAAATGATATTTTAGAAAAAGAAATATTAGAAAAATGTAAAAAGACATTAGAAGAAGAAAAACCATTACGACAATTAGAATTAACAGAAGAAGAAAAGAAAATAATAAAGTCATATAGTTTTTTAACTTTAAAACCAATTATTTATTTAGCAAACATAAAAGAAAGTGAATTAGATAATCCAGATAATGAGTATGTTCAAAAAGTAAAAGAATATGCCAAGAAAGAAAATGCAAGAGTAGTAAGCCTATGTGCAAAAGTAGAAGAAGAATTAAGTGAATTATCACCAAAAGATAAAAAAGAAATGCTAGAAGGATTAGGACTAGACGGAAGTGGTTTAGACAAATTAATTAAAGCAACTTATGATATTCTAGGTTTAGAAACATATTTCACAGTAGGAAAAGATGAAGTAAGGGCTTGGACTTTTAGAAAAGGAATGAATGCTAAACAATGTGCAGGAATTATACACACAGATTTTGAAAAAGGATTTATTAGAGCTGAAGTAATATCTTATGAAGACCTAATAAAATACGGAAGTGAATTAAAAGTAAGAGAAGCAGGAAAGGCTAGAGTTGAAGGAAAAGATTATTTAATGCAAGATGGGGATATCTGTCACTTTAGATTTAATGTTTAATGGAAAGTAAAATAGTAATATTTGAAACCAATAAATTAGATGGAAAAATGTCTAAAAATCCTAAATTTTATCCAAAAAATATTAGTGAAAAAGAAAGATATAGTAAATTTTATGAAGATAGAATAAATCTAGGAAAAAAATTAGGGATAGATGGTAATCACATATTTAAATCCAGACAAAAAGGTTTAAGTTCAGTTGAATATCCAAATGGTAAATATATTTTATTAAATGAAAAACATATGACAAAAAAAGATTATTATTTAGAAGATTTACCAGCAGATATTTTAATAATATCTTCCAAATATCCTAAAATAATAGTTGGAAATCCACAAGCTGACTGCCCAATATTAATTTGTGAAGATCGAAAGAAAGGTTATACAGCATTATCTCATTGCGGTTCTATTTATATTAATAGAAAATTACCAATAGATACTATTAAAGCTTTACTTGATTGTTGTAATAGTGATATCAAAGACATTTATGTTTATATTGGTAGTTCAATAAAAAAAGAATCATATATTTATGACAAATATCCAAAATGGGCAACAAATAAAGATTTATGGAAAAACTATATAACAAAAGAATCAGATGGTTATCATATTGACTTAGTAGGAGCAATAGAAAAACAGTTACATGATGTTGGTATAACAAATATTGAAATATCTCCTATAGATACAGCAAAAAATCCTAATTATTATTCTCACACGAATGAAAAGAAAGGCCTTCAAAAAGAAGGCGGCCAGAATTTTGTTGGATTTTATTACAAATAAAAAAGAGAATTTTTCTCTTTTATTTTTTTGATATTTTATATTCTTTGCTAAAAGACTCAATAATATCTTTTTCAAACGACTCAATATCTTTATAACCATAAGTATATTCAGAATTGTCTGAAGTAAGATAGAATTTAGATCCTTCAACACTTCCATTATCTAATTGGAAAATTAAAGACCCAAATTGTTTCTTTAGATTTTCATATTTTATAGGTACATATACAACTTGTTTATCTTCGCCAAAAGTTGTTTGATAAGTTGTTTTATATAAAACATAAACCAAATTTTTAACATCTTTCTTTTTATTATAAACAAGATATATTTTTTGTCGCTTTGGATTCATATCTAATCGATATCTTTTTAAATTATCATCATTTTTTTCAATAGTAAAATAAGCTTTATTATCAAAATCTCCAAAATCTTCATTACTAAATTGATTTACATTATTGTAATAATTTCCTTTTATATTAGAATATACCCCAAAACCAATCAATCCAAATACTATAAGAAATAAAATTACCCCTACAGCATAACTAACAATCATAAAAGAACCAATATATTTAAAAGGAGTTTTTAATTCATTTAAACTAAATTGCTCAGCCATATTGGCTACATCTAATTTTTCATCTCTTTCAATTTCAAAACTTCTTTTACAATATGAACATTTGCAACTCTTATCATTTTCCCCAAACTCTAAATCTGCTCCACAATTTGGACATTTTTTTTCTATTAATCTCACAAGAATACACCTCACAAAAATTATATCACGTATAATACTGATTAGTAAATGAATGAGGTTTAATAATTTGATTATTTCATCATTTACTATATAATATTTTTTATTCATTTTATAAAATGAATAAAAAATTCGCGATTGAGTTTA
>CADBNY010000009.1 GCA_902796215.1 uncultured Erysipelotrichaceae bacterium
GAAAAAAAATATATACAATTTTACTCTTCCAACCAAAGTAAGTGGAAATTATTGGATTACTGATAATGATTATTTTGGAAATACTAGGAACTTAATCAATGTAGAAGAATGTAATGGTGAATGGAAAATTAAAAGTGACTTTGAAACAAAAATAATGTCTGGGGAAAAAGAAATAGAATCTGCCATTTTAAAAGATTATAGCCTTTATTTTTTAAAGGTAAATACAGACAATGAATATGTTATTCTATATTGTTCTCCATCTACAGAATCAGAAATTTTAAAATTATATGTAGGAAATCAAAAAGAAGTACTAATTGGAACAGACAATAGAGCCGAAATATATTATAACTATCCACTAGTATCTCGCCAACAAACTAGATTAATTTACAATAACGGAATTTGGATTGCTCAAGACCTAAATAGCAAGTATGGAACTTATGTTAATAACGTTTCAATTACTACAAAACAACTAGAATATGGAGATATTATTTTCATTATGGGATTAAAAATTATTGTTATGAAAGATACTCTAGTAATAAATAATATACAAAATTATTTACGAATAGATGGAGGTGCTTTCCAAACAGTAGGAAATGTTATTCAACAACAAACTGAATTTGATAACCCAGACGAAGAAACGGTAGAATTTTATAAAGAAGATGACTATTTTTATAGAGAACCTCGATTTAAAACAGGAATAGAAGATGCAATTATCACAATAGAGCCCCCACCAGGAACGGAAGAATTGGATAAAACTCCAATTATATATACAGTAGGACCAATGTTGACAATGGCAATGATGTCAATGACAACGGGATATACATCACTATTAGGTGTATTAAATGGAACCATGGATATGGGGGCAGCAATGCCAACTTTAGTGATGTCTGGAGCCATGATATCTACTATGCTACTATGGCCAACATTACAAAGAAGATATCAAAAGAAACAAAAAAAGAAAAGAGATCAAGAACGTTTAATAAAATATACAGCCTATTTAGAAGAACAAAAAGAAAAAATACAAATGGCAATGAAAATCCAACGGCAAATTCTAATTGATAACTATCTTCCACTACCTCAAATAAAAGAAATAATATATCAAAAGAAGCGAAATCTTTGGGAAAGAGAAATTGATCAAGATGATTTCTTAGACTTAAGATTAGGAATTGGAACAACAGAGTTACAAGGAAAGATAAATATACCAGAAGAACACTTTTCTCTAAAATCTGATGATTTATTAAAAGAAGTATATGAAGTAGGCTCAACTTCTAGAATATTAGAAAATGTACCAATATCTCTTAACTTTGTTGAGAAGAATATTGTTGCAATTATAGGAACAGGATCAAATAAAAAAGAATTTATAAACGGTTTAATTCTTCAAATAATTACTTATCATAGCTATGAAGATTTAAAAATTATTGTGTTAACGAACGAACAAAATAAATCAAATTGGGAGTACTTAAAAATAGCCCCTCACTGTTGGAGTGATGATAGAAATTCCAGATATTTTGCAACAAACTTAGATGAAGCAAAAGAAATATCTTTAAATTTAGAAAAAGAAATGCAATCAAGAAAATTTAAAGAAAATAACGATAGAATGGAATTAAATACAGTTGATTATCACAAATATAGGCCATATTATTTATTAATTACAGATGATTATAAAATGGTAAGAGATATTGAACTATTAAAAGATGTTTGTGAAATGCAAGTAAATTATGGATTTAGTTTAATCGTAATTAGTCCAAGACTAGTAAATATCCCAAATGAGTGTAAAGCATTCATTAGTATTGGAGACAAAAAATCAGGTGTTTTTGAAAATGAATTAGTATCGAATAAGCAAAAGGAATTTGAAGCAGATTTTGATCCAACAGTAAACATGCAAGAATGCTGCAAAATAATTGCTAATATTCCAATAGATATAGCAAAAGAAAATAGAACACTACCAAATAGTATTTCATTTTTAGAAATGTATAATGTTGGTATGGTAGAACAATTGAATATATTAAATAGATGGAAAACCAATGATCCTACAAAAACTCTTCAGACACCAATTGGAGTAGACAAATCAAGAGAGTTATTTAAATTAGATTTACATGAAAAAGCACATGGACCACACGGTCTAATTGCTGGTATGACCGGATCTGGAAAATCAGAATTTATTATAAGCTATATTCTATCAATGGCAATTAATTACCACCCTTATGAAGTTTCTTTTATCCTAATTGATTATAAAGGTGGAGGTTTAACAGGAGCATTTGAAAATAGAGAAACAGGTATAAAACTTCCGCACTTAGCTGGAACAATAACAAATCTTGATACTGTAGAAATGAATCGGTCTTTAGCATCTATTCAATCTGAGTTAAGAAAAAGGCAAAGACAATTTAATGCAGCGAGAGATAAATTAAATGAAAGTACAATTGATATATATAAATATCAAAGCTTATATAGAAGAGGATTAGTTGATAAACCAATTTCACATTTGTTTATTATTTCAGATGAGTTTGCCGAATTAAAAGATCAAAGACCTGAATTCATGGATCAATTAATTTCAACGGCTCGTATTGGTCGTTCTCTAGGAGTTCATCTTATCTTAGCAACGCAAAAACCAAGTGGTGTTGTAAACGATCAAATCTGGTCAAACTCAAAATTTAGAATATGTTTAAGAGTTCAAGATAAATCAGACAGTATGGATATGATAAAATGTCCAGATGCAGCTGAAATAAAGACAACAGGACGCTTCTATTTACAAGTAGGATATAATGAATTATTTGCCTTAGGACAAGCAGCATGGGCAGGAGCACAATATTATCCAACAGAAAAAAGAAAGAAAAAGATAGATCAATCTATTAATATCGTAGATAATGTTGGAGCCGTAATCAAGTCCTTAGATACCAAAAAAAGTGATGTAATAACCCCATCAAAAGGTGAAGAAGTTACTAGCATTATTAAATACATTGTAGAAGAAGCAAAAAAAGAAAATATTTTTATTGATCAGCTATGGCTAGATAGAATACCAGATGTAATATATATAGACAAATTAAAAGAAAAATATCATTATAAAGCACAAAAAAATGTAATTAATCCAATCATAGGAGAATATGATGATCCAGAAGATCAAGCGCAGAATATACTTACATTACCACTATCAAAAGAAGGAAATACAATTATATTTGGATCAGCAGGTAATGGAAAAGAATTAATGTTATCCAGTATCATTTATTCTTGTATTTCAACTCATGACACGAAAGAAATCAATTTTTACATCCTTGACTTTGGTGCAGAAACATTAACAATGTTTAAAGATGCTCCTCATGTAGGAGAAGTAATTTTGTCTTCAGAAGCAGAGAAAATAGAAAACTTATTCAAAATGATAAATACAACATTAGAAGAAAGAAAGAAACTATTTGTAGATTATAATGGTTCATTTGACTTCTATATTAATCATGGAGGAAAACAAATTCCATTGATTGTTGTAATTATCAATAATGTAGAAGCCTTTATAGAAACATACGAAGAACATGAAGATATGCTTGGTCAATTAACCAGAGAATGTTTAAAATATGGAATAGTATTCATTTTCAGTACAAATGGACCAAATACTGTACGATATCGATTAAGACAAAACTTTAAACAAAATTTAGTATTACAGTTTAATGATCCAATGGACTATTCATCAGTTATTCCTGGAGTTCGAAAAAAAGAACCATCAAAAGTATATGGAAGAGGTTTAGTTTTACTCGATGATATTTATGAGTTTCAAACAGCCTACTCATATATAGAAGAAAAATTGACAGATTATATAAAAATTATATCTAGAAAACTAAATGATATTTGTACATACAAAGCACCAAAAGTACCAATTTTACCAGAAACCGTCACTCAAGAGTTTGTAAAAAATTATCTTGGCTCTATTTCAAACATTCCAATAGGAGTAGAAAAAGATACACTAGAAATAGCTACTCTAAATATGCGAGATAAATTTATGTACAACATAACAGGGGATGACATATCTACAGAACCTAAGTTCTTTAAAGGTATAATAAATAGTATATTAGCAATGAATAATACAGAATGTATTATATTTGATACAAATAGCGTATTAAATGAATTAAATCAAGAAAGAACAACATATAGTATAGATACTTGTCATGATTCTATGGATAAATTAAATAAAGTCTTCAATGAAAATAGCCAGGAAAACACAACTTTCTGTTTCATGATAAATATGCATGCTATACTAGAAAAAATAAGTATCACTGAAAAAGAACAATTACTTAAAATAATAGAAAATAGTAGTAAAAGAACAAATATAAAATTCTTAATAATTGATACAATTGATATGATTAAAAGCTTTAATTTCGAGCCTTGGTACAAAGGAAATGTAGACCTATCAGAAGGAATTTGGATTGGAAATGGAATAGGAAATCAATTCACATTAAAAATAACTACAAGTAGTAGAATATTAAGAGCTGAAGTAGAACCTGGCTTTGGATACATTATCAAAAAGGGAAAAGCTCTACTTACGAAATTTATATCTGATGAATAGGGGGAATATAAGTGAATAATAAAAATAAAATTTTAATAGAATTAGAAATACCTTTAATTGAAAAAAAATACGATTTATTTATCCCTGTTAATAAGAAAGTGGGGACGATAAAAAGTTTAATAGAAACAGCCTTAGTAGAATTAACAGATAATGCTTATATTATAAATGAAGGCACTAATTTTTATAGTAAAGAATTAGGGACAATTTATGATGTTAATCAAACGGTAAGAGATACAGATTTAAAAAATGGTTCAAGAATAATCTTGTTATAAGGAGAAAAAAATGTCAGAATATAATCAATATGTAACAGCAATTAATAAAATATTTTATAATTTAGAGAAAATGAAAGCAGGATGGAATTATTTAGATAATTTAAATTACATAGATAGTGTTGAAGAATATAAGCAAATAGTAGCTAGTAAAGCAGAAGAATTTAAAAAAGCAAAACCTCTACAAGCTGAAAAATTAGAATCTAGAGAAGATAAATCTGCAGAAAATTTGGAGGAAAAATAAAATGATAGGAAAATTAACATATGATCAGATATTAGAAATCTCCAAAGACTTAAAAGTTCAAGCTCAAATTGTTGGAAAATTAGCAGAAGAAAGAGATATTACCCAAATAGAAGATTTTTCAAAGACAGTAGAAGGATACTCAAAATTCTTAGAAAATACAGTAGAAATTAACAAAGATGCCGATTTAGCTTTAAAGGATTTAAAAGAACAAATACAATAAAGAAGAGCTTTCATGAAGAAAGCTCTTTTATATGTTTAAACAACTTAGTTTTAGGAAAATAATAATTTAAAATATTGAAATAAGAGGTTCCACTTTTTGCAATCTCATTAGCACCAAAAAGGCTTAATCCATAAGAATTTCCTAAACCAATAGTGATAATCCTCAAAAAATCTTGGTATATAATAAGATATATATTATTAGATTTTAAATGAAGAATTTTTTGAAGTTCCTTTATAGTATATGTTTTATTTTCCAAAACAATTCTTTGACTATTTTTTTTAGCAACAAGAGAAATATTAGAATTCTTATTAAGGGAAAGATTAAAAATACGATTCAAATCCTGGTAAGAAAAATCACAAACACTAATATAGTAAGGAGAAGCCAAATCCCACAAACTTCGAACACTAGATAGATAAGGATATAAAGAATTTATTGTTGTTTTTCCACTATTAGAATAATGAATAAAAGGTAATATATAATCATTCTTATATCCTAAAAAGATAGAATCAACTTCAGAAATAATAGAATAAAACTTTTTTAAAATAGAATCAAAAGAAGAAAATTTAGATTTATAATATGAAATAGGTTTATAATTATGAAATTCATCTGAAACAACTACACCTTCATTTTCTTTCATCATTTTATAAATATACCCATTATA
Organism: uncultured Erysipelotrichaceae bacterium; assembly: GCA_902796215.1. Classification (GTDB taxonomy): domain Bacteria; phylum Bacillota_I; class Bacilli_A; order RF39; family UBA660; genus UBA3789. The sequence goes on from CADBNY010000009.1 coordinate 5,944, forward strand.
AAGAATACAAATACATTTTAAGACTTCATCATGGAGATTTAAATCAAAATAAGAAAATAAAACACTAATAAGATAGTCCTTCAAAGATATTTCACAAATAGAGTTATCCTCTAATTTAATGGAAACCATAAAATAATCAGATGAGTAAGAAGAAGGAAAAGAATTATAGATAGTTTTAGATATATCAATTGATTTAACAACAATCCCATCTACAATCAAATAAATGTGATTCCCATGAAAAGGAATATGATTACTTTGAATAAAGTTTTTAGTTCTACGCTTTAAATCATTTTCATCTTGCAAATTAAATTCACTAGAAAACTCATACTTCATTGTAAGAAATAAATATAAGATATCTTCTTTACCATTATTATGAATTTCATAGTTATAAAACATATTATCACCTAATAGTAGTATGAAAAAAGAACAAAAAATTATACAAAAAAAAATTAAAATTCAAAATATTTTAATTCTTTTTTTATTGAACAATCAAGCCCAGTAATATAGCTAACATTAGGAAAAATCTTTTCCAAATCAATATCTTTTCCATCTAAGTAATCAAAACTAGCACAAATAAGAATTTTAGCCTGTTTAATAGATTTTATATATAAATCAGCAAAAGATTCTGTACTAGTAATTCCATAAGAAACAGGATTTCTCCATAAAGTATGCTTATTATTTAAATAATTATGCTTATCTTCTAAAGGAAAATGATAACTAATCGCTTCAAACCTAAAACAACGCTTAGGTGTAAAAGTATCAATAATTTTATAAAAATTCTTTTTTATTCCAAAAGGATCTTTTCGAAATAATCTCAATGATAACTTCATCTGTTTTAAAGATTTATAATAAATTTTACTCATACTTTTTAATTTAAATGTATTATAAAAACTATAATCAATTAAATGATTTAGTTCTTCAGAAAAGGGATAAATATCAAAACAATAATTTATAAAATTAAAATGATAAGGATTAACCTCTAATCTTCTACTAATCATATCATTATCAAGAAACACTTCCATAAAAGCATGAACATTATTATATTTATAAGTATTAGGAGAATTCTTTTTAAAATGTCCTGTTTTATAAATAATATAAGGATGCACTGTAGAATCAAGAACAAAGTGACAAATGAATCCTAGTAAGAAAGAAGAAACATCAGGATCATCCAATTTACTATCCCGAATATATTTTAAAACATTAATAAAAAAATCTTGAGACTTATTTTTATGAAAATGAGAATGAAATTTTCGAATTTTTTTTCCTGGAAAGACAGAAAAAAGATTATAAAACATCAAACTATCAACACCTTGAGAAAACATTTTACAACGTTCAAGATTCATTTTTTCTTTAATATTACCTGGTAATACATCATAAACATCTTTAGCAAAAAAAGCATGTGTAACAGTAGCTGGCACAAAAACACCCCCAAAATTTTACTAGTTAAGATAATTGTATCATATATTTTTAACAATTTTTACATTTTTCAACTTTTTCAAATAATTATATGATATAATCTATACTAGGTGATAGTATATGATAGAAAAGAAATTTAAAAATTTGGATGAACAAATAGAGATTCTAAAATATAAAGGTATGAAAATACATGATGAAAATTATGTTAAAGAAGTACTATTACGAGAAAACTATTTCTTTTTAAATGGATATAGACACCTATTTCTAATTTCAAATGAAAACAGACATTTTAAAGAAGGAACAACTTTTGAAGAAATGTATAGCTTATTTTTATTTGATAGATCATTTAGAAATATACTATTCAAGTATTTACTAGTAATAGAAAACAATTTAAAATCAATCATTTCGTATCAATTATCAAAAAAATATGGATATAAAGAAAAAGATTATTTGAAAGAGAAAAACTTTAATTCTTCTCCAGAAAAAAGAGCACAAATAAATGACTTATTAAAAAAAATGAAAAGACAAATTCGTGTAAATGGTTCTCAACATAGTGCAACCCAACATTATGTGTCAAATTATGGATATATTCCTTTATGGATACTGGTAAAAGTATTATCCTTTGGTATTGTTAGTGAACTATATCAAATACTAAAAGTAGAAGATCAAAAAGATATTGCTGCTGTATACAATATTGATAAAGAAGAGTTCAGTATATATTTGCCTATTCTAGCAAATTATCGAAATTTATGTGCACATGAAGACATTTTATATGAAAATAAAACTCAAAAAGCAATTAATGACACAATATATCATAAACTATTAAAAATACCAAAAAAAGATGATGAATATATTCAAGGCAAATATGACTTATTCGCTATTATAATTATCATGAAACAGCTTCTAAAATATGAAGAATTTAAGAATATGACACTAGAGCTAGAAAATGTAATTGAAACACTAAATTATAATTTGCACACAATTAAAATAGATGCTGTTTTAAAGAGAATGGGTTTTCCTTTAAACTGGAAGAATATAGCAAATATGGAAAGAGACAGTGAAAAATATGCAGAAGAATAATTATAAAGATATCTTCTTAATTGTTTCATCGTTTTTAATTGGTGGAATTGTAATGTTAGCTCTCATCATTTTTACACCTCTCGTAAGAGAAATAATGAAAACAAATAGTGATGTTGTTATTACAAAAGGTGGAACAAAAGTATTTGAAAAGACATCCCTAGCTACCTCAGTTAATAAAGCATATGATGCTGTTGTAGTAATTCAAGGATATATGAACGAGACCCAAGATACAACAGGGACTGGATTTGTTTACAAAGTTGATAATAACTATGGATATATATTAACAAATGAACATGTTATTTCAGGAAGTAATAAGATAAAAGTAATTATGACAACGGATGAAGAAGCAGATGCTGAAGTCCTAGGAAAAGATGAATACTTAGATTTATCTATTTTAAGAATTGATAGAAGTTTTGTAAAACAAATTGTTGAGATAGGAAAAAGTGAAGAAATGAATTTAGGAGATGTAATATTTACAATAGGATCTCCCCTAGGGTATGACTACCGAGGAAGCGTTACATCAGGTGTTTTATCAGGAAAAGATAGATTAGTATCAATCTCTGTTAACAATTCTAACAGAAACGATTGGGTAATGAGAGTATTACAAATAGATGCATCAATCAATCCAGGAAATAGTGGAGGACCACTATTAAATGTAAATGGAGAAGTAATCGGAATTTGCTCTATGAAACTAGTAGATGATGATATTGAAGGGATGGGGTTTGCTATTCCAATTGAATACGCAATGAGTCATGTAAAATCACTAGAAAATGGTGAAAAAATAAAATGGCCGGTTTTAGGAATTGAAATGACAAATTTGACAGATTCCAGAAATTTAGAAAAAAATGATATTAAAATTCCAAGCAATATAAAAGAAGGAGTAGTAGTAATCAACATAAAAGAAGGAACAGCAGCTGCCAAATCAGAATTAAAAAAAGGAGATATCATAACAAAAATAAATGGACATAAAGTAAAAGACAGTGCCTATTTAAGATATGAATTATATCAACATCAATCAGGAGATACAATTGAATTAACGTATTTACGAGGAGAAAAAGAAAAGGTAACAAAAGTAGTATTAAGTGGCTAAAAAAAAGTCACTTTTTTGCATGTGAAAAAGTAAACAGAAAGTTTGACAAATATTGACTTTTACTATTTTTTACGTTAAACTTAAAAGGTAAAGTAGTAGAATATGACACATCTTTACAAATATAGAATAAAAAAAAGGAGGTGTACTAATGAAAGGAAATAAAAAAGTTTTAGCATTATCAATTTTAGTTTTATTATTAGCAGTTACTTTTGGAACGTATGCAATTTATAGATCTAGCGCTGAAGGAGAAGGGACTGTTAATGCAGCAAACTGGTCAGTTCAAATCGCTGGTTCTGATATTGATTCAGCAGATTTTGATTTTAATGCAACAGACGTTACTTGGACAACTTTAACTGGATATAATGATACAATTGCTCCAGGATCAGAAGGATACATTGATATTGCTGTTGATGCTGATGGATCAGAAGTTGATGTAATTCTTGCTGCAACACTAGATACAACCAATTTACCTACTGGTATGACTGCTTCAGTTCAAGGTGGTAACTCACAAACAATCAACTATTCAGCTACAGAAGGAGCAATGGAAACTACAGTTAGAATTAACATTGCTTGGGCTGGTGCTGAATCTGATAATGAAATAAAAGACGGTACTGACTTAGCTGTAAAAGGAACTAGTCTTTCACTACCAGTAACATTAACTGCTAAACAATCATTAGAAGACCACTCATAATATGCATAAGCAGAGAATATAAACAAAAGAATAATAATAATTATTCTTTCGTTTAAAGTCTATAAGTGATTGTAGGTTTTAAACGGAAGAGTAGTTTATAAGGAAGTGAAAAAATGCCGAAACAAAAAGGAAACAATAAAAAAGAAGATGATAATAAAAAAGATTTAGTAATTAAAATAATACTAATAATTATAATTATTCTTTTATTATTACATAATTGCTCATTAATAAAGAAAACAGGC
>CADBNY010000010.1 GCA_902796215.1 uncultured Erysipelotrichaceae bacterium
AAATGGTCATCCAATTCGGACATCATTAGATTCAGTAGGACCAGAAATACTATCTATGATGTTAGGTTTATCTGAAGCTCAAGAAGGTGTTTTAACAGTTGTTTTTAAAATTGCTAAAGATAATGGTTGGGAATTAGATGATATTAAGGATTTAAGACTTTTACTTCAATATGTAGGTGACAATAGAGAACAATTTACAACAAGTTATGGTAATGTAACTCCACAAACAGTAGGCGTTATTCAGCGATGTTTATTAGCTTTAGAAAATCAGGGTGGAGATAAATTTTTTGGGCAGCCTGAGCTTGATATTAATGATTTTATTGGTGTTGATGCTAATGGTAAAGGATATATTAATATTTTACATGCTGTTGAATTGTTTGAATCACCTGATTTGTTTGCATCATTTTTATTATGGTTGCTAACTACTTTATATAATAAAATGCCTGAGGTTGGAGATTTAGATAAACCAAAAGTTGTATTTTTCTTTGATGAGGCACATTTATTATTTAAAGATATTGCTCCATATCGTTTAAAAAGGATTGTGCAGGTTGTTCGATTAATAAGATCTAGAGGGATTGGCTTATATTTTATTTCTCAATCACCAGCAGATATACCAAATGAGATTATTGCTCAATTAGGAAATAGAGTTCAGCATACATTAAGAGCTTATACACCTACAGAATTAAAGACAGTTAAAGCTACGGCTGATTCTTTTAGAGTTAATCCAGACTTTGATACTTATGATGCAATTCTTAATTTAGGTACTGGGGAGGCTTTAATTAGTTTTCAGAATGAAAATGGAGAACCAGAAGTCGTACAAAAAGCTACTATTCTTCCACCACAAAGTAAAATGGGAACGATTGATGAAATTTCTAGAAATAAAATTATCAATATATCACCTCTTTTAAATAAATATCCACAAGAGGCTGTTGATAGAAAATCTGCTTATGAGGAAATTGAGGAGATAAATCAACTAATTAAAGAAAAGTATGAACAAGAATTAGCTGAAAAAGAAGCTGAGAAGAGAAGACAACTAGAGGCAAAGGAAGCAGAAAAGCAAGCTAAATTAAATGAAAAAGCAAAAAAAGAAGAAGAAAGATTAAAAGAAAAGAAAAAACGTGAAGATGAAAGAAAAAAGAAAAATTCTATTGAATATAAATTAGGTCGAAAAGTATTTAATTCTGCTAGTACTAAAGTCATTAATAAAGGTTTAAATACTATTTTTAAGAATATTTTTAAATAAAATACATAGAAAAGAAACTATGTATTTTTTTCTTGAAATGATATAATTATAGTAGGTGATAATAATGTGGATAGTATGTACATTAATAACTTTTTTCTGTTGGGGAACAGCAGATTTGTTTTATAAAATAGGAAATAGAGGAAAAGAAGATACCAATCATTTAAAAACAGGAATAATGGTTGGACTCGTTATGGGAATACATGCAACTATATATTTAATTATAACAAAGGTGAATATTCAGTTTTTTGATATTATAAAGTATTTACCAGTGTCACTTTGTTATATTTTGAGCATGATTATTGGATATAAGGGATTGAAGTATTTGGAATTATCAATTTCTAGTCCAATACAGAATACTAGTGGAGTAATAAGTGCATTACTTTTTGTAATATTTTTTAAAGAAAAATATGATTTTCCGTTTTATATAGCATTATTATTTATTTTTATAGGTATTATTACTATTTCTTTAATAGAAATTAAAAATAATCAAAGGTCAAAGAAAAGTATTATAAAGAAAATAACTCATTTAGCAATACTATTTCCACTAGCATATTGTATATTAGATGGATTAGGAACATTTTTAGATGGGTTATATCTAGATAAGTTGAAATTAATAGGAGAAGGGGCTTCATTGGTTGCTTATGAGTATACTTTTACTATTTATGCTTTTATATCATATATTTATTTGAAGAAGAAAAAAGAGGAGTTTCATTTTTTTTCTGAAAAGGAAAAATTATGGGCTGCTATTTTTGAAACTGGGGGAGAGTTTTTTTATGTATTTGCAATGAGTGGAAATGCAACAATTAGTGCTCCAATTATTGGAAGCTATTGTGTATTATCAATGATTTTATCAAGACTATTTTTAAAAGAAAAACTTATAAAAAAAGAATATTTAGGTATTACTTTTGTTTTAATAGGAATTATTATTTTAGCTATTATGAATATATAAAAAATGTAAATTAGCAGTGGTTTTACTTTTTATTTATCATAATTTAATCTATACTAGGGATAGGTGATGGGATGAAAATTTTGGCAAGTGATTTTGATAATACTATTTATTTGGATGATAAAAATGTAACTAAAAAGAATATATCAGCTATTAAAAAATTTGTTTCTTTGGGGAATATATTTTGCATCATTACAGGGAGAAATTATAGTGATTTGAAAAAAATATTGATAGAAGAAGATATTCCTTATACTTATTTAATTTGTGAGGATGGAGCTAAAATATTTAATAATATGGATTATTGTTTAGATACAATTGTATTAGATGAAGAAGAGGTTGAAAAGATTGTTTCTGTCATTAAAGAAAACAATTGGGATTATTATTTGGATGATGGATATAATCATACAGATTATTATGGCGATTGTGTAAAAATAGTTCTTAATTGTGAAGATAAAAAAGAACAAGAACATATTATTGAAGTGATAAAAAAAATATCAGATGTTTATATTTATGCTAGTCGAACTCATGTTAATATTATTCATAAGAGTGTTAATAAAAAAAATGCTTTAAAAAAATTGTTTAATATTGAAAATTTAGATTATCAATTTCTTTATGTTATTGGTGATAATGACAATGATTATGAAATGCTGAAAACTTTTAATGGTGCAGTTATGAAGTATCATCATGAAATGCTAGATGAACTAAAAAAGAATGAGTATGATACTTTAAAAGATTATATAGAAGAATTATTAAAAAAATAGAAAACTGTTAATGCAGTTTTTTGTTTTGTTTTTTGAAAGTAGTCATATACTTTATTAGGTGATTTTATGACAGATTTTGTAATTAACTTAATTAGTAATTATGGTTATTTTGGAATGTTTTTAGGAATGGTATTAGAAGCCGTAATTATTATTATTCCTAGTGAACTTATATTAGCAACAGGGGGTATTTTAGCTGGAAAAGGAATATTTTCTTTTTTGGGGGCATTTATTACTGGGTTACTTGGGAGTGTTTTTTGTGCCATTGCTATCTATTTTATGGGATATTTTGGTGGGAAACCTTTTATTAAAAAGTATGGAAAATATTTTTTTATGAAGGAAGAGGATATTGAAAAAAGTGATTCTTGGTTTAATAAATATGGAATGATGTCAGCTTTAATTGGAAGAAATTTTCCAATTGTTCGAACTTTAATTTCTCTTCCTATTGGAATTATGAGATTATCTTTTTTTAAGTTTTTAATTTATACAACAATTGGTTCTATTCCTTGGACATTTATTTTTGTTTATTTCGGATATGCTTTAGGAGAAAACTGGATCATATTAAAAACCTATGTTGGTTATTTAAAAACTCCTATTCGATTTTTGATTATTTTCTTACTTGTTCGTTTTTTCTATAAAAAAATGAAAAAAGCAAAAAAGCTTTAAGTTTGTAATAAAAATATAAAAATTTCTAGTATTTTTAATAATTTTATGATATAATGAGTAGCGATGTGTAAAGAGGTGTATGTAGTATGCAAAAAAGAAATGTAGCAATTATTGCCCACGTAGACCATGGAAAAACAACTTTAGTTGATGGTATTTTAAAACATTCTGGAATGTTTCGTGATAATGAGGATGTTTCTAATGTTTCAATGGATTCTAATGATTTAGAGAAAGAACGTGGAATTACTATTCTAGCAAAGACAACAGCATTAGATTATAAAGGAGTAAGAATTAATATTTTAGATACTCCAGGTCATGCTGATTTTGGTGGAGAAGTAGAGCGTATTATGAATATGGTTGATGGTGTTATTCTTGTTGTAGATGCTTATGAAGGTGCAATGCCACAAACTCGATTTGTTTTGAAAAAAGCCTTTGAAGCTAAAGTTAAACCTATTGTTGTTATTAATAAGGTAGATAAACCAAGTGCTAGATGTAAACAAGTTGTTGATGAAGTTTTAGATTTATTTATTGAATTAGGTGCTGATGAAGATCAATTAGATTTTGATGTTATTTATGCATCTGCTATAAATAATACATGTTCTTTATCGGATGATTTATCTACTCAAACTCCAGGGTTTAGTGAAATTTTAGATAAAATTATTGAAATTATTCCATCGCCAACTGGAGATGCTAACGCTCCATTGCAATTTCAACCGGCATTATTAGATTATAATGAATTTGTAGGAAGAATTGGAATTGGACGAGTTCATAATGGAAAAATAAAAGTGGGAGAAATGGTTACTTGCTGTAGATTAGATGGTACTAAAAAACAATTTAGAATTCAAAAACTTTTTGGATATTATGGATATAATAGGGTTGAAATAGAAGAAGCTGAAGCTGGAGATATTATTGCTATTGCTGGTCTTGCTGATATTTCTGTTGGAGAAACAATTTGTAATAATGATGATATACTACCTTTACCACCATTGCATATTGATGAGCCAACTCTTCAAATGACTTTTGGAACAAATTCTTCTCCAATGGTCGGAAGGGATGGAAAAATTGTAACGGCTAGAAAAATAGAAGAGAGATTAATTCGTGAAACTCAAAAGGATGTTTCTTTAAGAGTAGAGCAAGCTACTAATGAATCTTTCTTAGTTAGTGGGCGTGGTGAGTTACATTTAGGAATTTTAATTGAAAATATGCGAAGAGAAGGTTTTGAATTAGAAGTTTCTAAACCTAGTGTTATTATAAAGGAAATTGATGGAGTCAAATGTGAGCCATATGAGGAACTACAAATTGAAGTTCCTGAAGATTGTGTTGGAAGTGTTATTGAACAATTAGGAATTCGTGGTGGAAAAATGGATAATATGACTACTTTTGAGAATCAAGTTCGATTACTTTATACTATTCCATCTCGTGGATTAATTGGTTTTTCAACAGAGTTTATGACTTTAACTAAAGGTTATGGTATTATGAATCATTCTTTTAAAGAATACTTGCCATATGAAAATGTGGTTATAGGTGAAAGAAAACTTGGTGTCTTAGTTTCTATGGAAAATGGTAATGCTACTGCATATTCTCTTGGTAACTTAGAAGATCGTGGTATTATGTTTATTGAACCAGGGGAAGAAGTCTATGAAGGTATGATTGTTGGTGAATGTAATCGTGATAATGATTTAGCAGTCAATGTTGTAAAAGGGAAACAATTAACAAATACTAGAGCTGCTGGAAGTGATCATACTGTTGTTTTAAATCGTCCTCGTAAAATTACTTTAGAGTATGGTCTTGAGTATATAAATTCTGATGAATTAATTGAAATAACTCCAAATAATATTAGACTTAGAAAGAAAATTTTAAATACAGAAGAACGTAAAAAATATGATGCTAGAGTAAAGAAAAAAGATTAAAAGTCTTTTTTTTTGTCAAAAATTAGGTCTTTTTATTAAAATAATTAAATTTTTATTGGATATTGGTCTTCTTTTTGCTATAATCTAATTAAGATAGAGGTGGATTTGATGAATAGAGATGTTCAACAGCAATATGTTAGGCAAATTACTCCTGAGGAAGCTCAAAGAGCTCAAATGTCTTCAAAAGAGTTACAAGAAACTCAAGTCTTAAATTTAAAGGATGTACAAGAAATGGCTAGAATAGAAAGACGCACCAGTAAGAAACCCGCTATTGTTGTGGCAATTATAGGTGTACTTTTCTTAGCAATAGGTGGTTCTTTTAAAGCATATGAAATTATGAAAAGTAGAGAACCAAAGATTGAAAAAAGGACTATTCAAGAAAAGAGAAAGAATGATATTTCAACAGGAGAAGAATTGAAATGTGCTAATATTTTATTAAATAATCCTGATGGTACGGACACTGAGTATGATATTTCCTATAATTTTAAGGAAAAAAGTTTAGTTGGATTTACAAAGGTATTTTCTATTAATGCAATTGCTAATAATCCTATATCTTCTCAGACAATGCAGAATTATTCCGTTGCATATCAGTCTTTTTTAAATCAATTAGATGGATATAGTATTACAGTTATGCCAAATTCAGATTTAACGCAAATAATAGTGACGGTGAAAGTTGATTTAACAAGATTAGATTTAACTAAATTACCAGAAATACAACAGACTCATTTTTCTACAAAAGTTGATTATGTACCTAATACACAAAAATCCGTTATTCAAAATGATATGTTAACTCAAGGATTTACTTGTCAATAAAAAAATAAAGCTGCAGTTATGCAGCTTTTTCGTTCTTTTTTATAGTTCTAATTTCTTTTACTGAAAGTCTAACTTTAGTACCGTCTTCATTTGTATAAATTTGTGTATTTGTTTTTTGCCAAGCTTTTGTAGCATTTAAAGCATGAGATCTTTTGTTTTTTACATTACCTCTTCTTTGTGAAACGTTTATAGCCATGTTATTCCCTCCTTTGGTTTTTCTCACTCGTTTAATAACTTTAACATAAAATGATAAGAAAGTCAAATAAAACCAAGCTATTTTTATTATAAAAAACGTGATTATATGATAAAATAAAGGTGGAGGTGTTTCTATGTATATTCCCTTATATAATAAAAGTAATTATACTTTGTTATCTAGTTTATTAAAAGTAGAAGAAATTGTTACTTTTGCTAAGGAAAAAAGCATCTCTCAAATTGCTCTTACAGATAGTAATATGTATGCAACAATGCTTTTTATTAAAAAGTGTGAGAACGAAGGAATTAAACCTATTATTGGTTTAGAAATACAATTAGAAGATTTTGTATTTGTATTGTTTGCTAAAGATTATAGAGGATATCAAAGTTTAATCAAATTGTCTACTATTCAAAGTGAAAGAGTGATAACTCTTTCTGATTTAAGAGATTATAATAAAAGTGTTATTGCTGTTTTACCATTTTTATATAGGGAAAAATATGAACAACTTGGTAATATCTATTTAGATTTGTTTTTAGGATATGCTAATAGAGATGAAGAAAATGAAAGTTTAATTATTACGAAAAATATTGTTTTTTTTCGTGAAAGTTTATATCAAAATAAACAAGATTCTGAAATGTTGTCTTATTTATATTTAATTCGTGATTCAAAAACAATAACAGGAGATGTTTCTTATGATGTTTTAAATCATGAATTATTCATTGATTCTATTTCTGATTTAAGTGGAGAGGAAGGATTAAGTAACACAGTTTATATAGCTGATTCATGTCATATTGTTTTTCCTAAATTTGAAAATCTGCTTCCAACTTATGAATGTTCTAATCCTTCTAAATATCTTTTTGATTTATGTCGGGTTGGGTTGGGTAAACGGTTAAATGGAGAAATACCGGATAATTATAAAAATAGATTAGTTTATGAATTAAAAGTTATTAATCAGATGGGATTTTCAAATTATTTTTTAGTTGTCTATGATTTTATTCGTTTTGCGAAAAAAAATGAAATCTTAGTTGGCCCAGGAAGAGGAAGTGCTGCCGGAAGTTTAGTTGCTTATTCTTTAGGAATAACTGAGATTGATCCATTAAAGTATGGGTTATTGTTTGAGAGATTTTTAAATCCAGCTCGAAAAACAATGCCTGATATTGATACTGATTTTCCTGATGATAAAAGAGATTTGGTTATTGAATATGTGAAGAAAAAATATGGTGAAAAGCGAGTTAGTGGAATTATTACTTTTGGTACTATGGCTGCTAAGCAGGTTATTAGAGATGTATCAAGAGTTTTAAATATTCCAATTTATAAAGTAGATTCTCTTTGTAAATTTATTCCAAATATGTCTAAAGAAAAATTGGAAGATTTGTATCAAAAAAATGAAACGTTTCGAGTAAGAATTGATAGTGATACAAATTTAATGATGATGTTTAAAATTGCGAAAAGAATAGAAGGATTTCCTAGGCATACTTCTTCTCATGCGGCTGGGATTGTTATGAGTAAAGTAGATTTGGATGAAGTTATTCCCTTAGTAAAGACCGATAATATTTATCTCACATCTTATTCAATGGAATATTTAGAAGAACTTGGTTTACTTAAAATGGACTTTTTAGTATTAAAGAATCTTACTTTAATTGATAATATTTTAAAAGATATTCGAGATGTTTATCATGAAGATATTGATTTTAATAAAATTCCATTAGATGATTTGGATACTTTAAAATTATTTGAGATAGCAAATACTTGCGGAATATTTCAATTTGAATCTGCTGGTATGAGAAATTTTTTGAGAAAGTTAAAGCCAAATACATTTGAAGATATTTTTGCAGCAATTGCTCTTTTTCGACCAGGAGCAGCTTTAAATATTGATTCTTATATTAAAAGGAAGCATGGAGAAGAGAAAATAACTTATCTTGATCCATCTTTTAAGGATATTACGAAGAATACTTATGGTTTTTTAATTTATCAGGAACAGATTATGCAAGTTGCAAATGTTTATGCTGGATATTCTTTGGGAGAAGCTGATATTTTAAGAAGAGCTATGAGTAAGAAAAAGGTTGATTTGTTGAGGTCAGAAGAAGATAAATTTATACGAAAAAGTGTTGAAAAAGGTCATTCTTCTTCTCAAGCAAAAAAAATCTTTGATTTAATATTAAATTTTGCAGGTTTTGGATTTAATAAATCCCATTCTGTAGTTTATTCTGTTATAGCATATAAAATGGCTTATTTAAAATGTCATTATGAAACAATATTCTTTTCTAATTTATTATCTAATGTTATGGGTAGTGAAGTAAAAACAAATGAATATATTATGGAAGCAAAAGCAAATCATATTGAGATAGAAAAACCGACGATTAATAATAGTGAGACAAAGTATGTTGTTAAGGATGATAAAATAATTTATCCAATTTCTAATATAAAAGGAATTGGTTCTGTTATTTCAAATCAGATTAATAAGGCTAAAGAAGATGGCTCTTTTACAGATATTTATGATTGTTTTAGTAGACTTTATATAGCAGGGGTTGGAAAAAAAGTATTTGAAGATTTGATTTATGCAGATGTTTTTAGTGAATTTGGCTATAATAGGGCAACTTTGATTTATAATTTGGATAGTTTATTTAATTATGCAGAATTGACAAAAGATATTGATGCTTCTTTAGTGATGAGGCCAGAAATAGAAAATCAGAAAGACTTTTCAAAAAGTTTTATTTTAGAAAAAGAAAAGGAAGTTTTTGGATTTTATCTTTCTTCTCATCCAACTACTGTGTATAAAAAAGATAATCCTTATTGTATTTCATTACATGTTGTTGATAATTATTTTGATAAGACCGTTGATGTTTTAGTACTTATTGAAAAAATAAAAGTAATTTCTACTAAGAAAGGCGATAAGATGGCTTTTTTTACTGGTAGTGATGAAACTGGTAGTAAAGAATTTATTCTGTTTCCAAAAACATATAATATGTATTCAAAAATAGAGAAAGGAAATTTGATAAAAATAAGAGGACATGTTGAGAAGAGATTAGATGCATTTCAAATTATTGTGGAAAAATTAAAATTATTAGAAGGAGAAAATAATGAATAAAAAACAAGATATTTATAAGATAGCTGGTATTATTTTTATTATTGATCAAATCATAAAAATTTTTTTGAATCATTTTATGAAATTATATGATAGTGTTGAAATAATTCCTGGTTTTTTTCAAATCTTTTTTGTTAAAAATACGGGAGCAGCTTTTTCTATTTTGCAAGATAATACATTTTTAATTATTATCATTACTTTTTGTTTTCTTGTTTTTCTAAATCAGTATATTATCAAAGAAAAATATTCTACAAAATTATCTATTTTGTCTTTTGGAATGATTATGGGAGGTATTTTTGGTAATTTGTTTGATCGTCTTATTTATCATGCAGTTATTGATTATTTATCATTTTCATTTTTGGGATTGGATTTTCCAGTTTTTAATTTTGCGGATATTTCGATTACAGTTGGGGTTTTGTTTGTATTATTTGAATTGATTTTTTCTAAAAATAAAGTATAATTCGGGGTTTTTTAGATTCAAAAATATGATATAATGAAAGAAATTAGGAGTGAGAAAATGGACATAAATAACTCAGAATTAAAACAAAAAAGAATTAATATGCTTCAAATGTATGGGGAAAATTTTCAAGAAAAGCAATATATTACTAATCCAGCTATAGGAAGAGATGAACAAATTAAGCAGTTGATTCTTATTTTATTAACTCCAGAGAAATCAGCAGTTTTAACTGGAAAACCTGGTGTTGGAAAAACTGCTACTGTAGAGGGGCTTGCTTATAGAATTCAGAAGCATGAAGTTCCTGATATATTAAAAGATTATCAAGTTATTAAACTTAATACCTCTGCTTTATTAGGGGAAGATCCTGTAACAGGTGAAGCAAAAGTTCAAATATTGATAGAAGAGTTAAAGAATGAGACAAAATTAATATTATTTATTGATGAAATTCACACTCTTATGGGAGGCTCTGGAGATGCATTGGATTTTGCTAATATGTTTAAGCCGGCTTTGGATAGAGGTGATATCAAAGTAATAGGTGCTACTACGACTGAGGAGTATGAACGATATATTTTAAGGGATAAAGCTTTTGTAAGGCGATTTCAGAAAGTTGAGATTTTTGAACCTACAAGAGAAGAAAATATAGAAATATTGATAGGAACTCTTCCAAAAATTGAGAAAAAAACAGGAGCAAAAATGATGTATACTGCATTTATTCAAAAGAGGATGATGGAATTTATTACTGATATTACTAGTGAATATAAAAGGATATATGAAATTGGATCACGTTATCCAGATGTTTCATTAACAATTGTTCAACAAGCATTTTCTAATGCTTTATATGATAATAGAAGTGAAGTTAATGTTATGGATTTTAAAAAAGCTATTATGAATAGTAAAAATATTTATCCTGATGTAATCCAGAAATCGATGCCCCAGTTTGATGCATTGTTTGCTGATCAAATTACTGAATATGAAGAAAAGAATAAAAATAAATATGAGAGATTGTCAGAGGAATCTGTCTAATAAGTGGGTGATAAAATGAAATGTGTAAAGTGTGGTAAAAGGCTAAAAGAGAATGAAGTTTTTTGTACGATATGTGGATATTATAATGGTGAAGTAGAAAATAATACAGAGCAAGTTCAGGGAAATTTGTTGGATGATGATATAAATAATGTTAGGCAAGATGATACTAATATACATGATATTATTAATATTAGCGGTGTAGAGAAAAAGGAAAATACTAAAAAAAATACAAAAATTATTAAAAAGAAAAAAGAAAAAAAAGAAGATAGTTCTTTAGATGAAAATAATTTTTATTATGAAAATGAAGTTTTTTTAGAGGCTTATATTGGTGAAGATTATAATCAAATAAAAAAATGGCCATTTAATATTTGGGCATTTCTGTTAAACTGGATGTATTTGTTATATAGAAAGTTATACGTAACAGGAATTGTTGGATTGTTAATTACGGGTCTTTTCATTGTTTTTTTAAGAAAATATTTGATTATATTTATTATTATTATAATGATAGTTTTAGGTTTTTTGTTTAATTATTATTATGTTTTTGTTGCAAAAAAGAAAGTTGAAAAAATATTAAAAAGAATGGAAGGAACAGATAATTTTACTTTAATGTCTATTATGAAAGAAGAAGGTGGAGTAGATGTTCCTTTGGCTTTGTCTATATATGCAGCCTTTTTATTGATTTTGTTCTTTTATTTTGTAGGTTTTAGATTAAATAGTAATCATAATACGAAATATTGGAAAGAGAATAGTGAAAATAAAGCTAATTGTGTTTATTTAACTAAATTGGCTTATATGGATATTCAGTCTCAGGGAAGTATTGGAGAAATACAATCATCTACTTGTAAAATAACAAAAGGAACTATTGAAAATTATGAAGTCTATATAAAGGCTTTATATGAAGAAAGAAATATTTATATTTATTATGTAACTGAAAATGGAAAAATATCATATAAAGATAATACTTCGGAGCTTCTTAATTTGGAATTGATGCAAGCTAATATGGTTTTGACTCCAGAACAATCTTCAAGACTTGCTAATTTAAAAAGTATAGAGTCAAATTATCAGGATATTTTTATAAAGTCTAAAAGGGAAGATGAGTTAATAGCAAAGAAAAAGAATGTCCAGGAGAAGTTGAATTATTCATTTGAGGAAGAAGAAATTATACGTTAAAGAGGGTTTTTAATTCTCTTTTTGTATTATAAAAATAAGGAGATTTTATATGTGTGGAATTATTGGATGTATTGGATATGAAAATCCAACAAATATTTTATTGGATGCTTTAAAAAGATTAGAATATAGGGGCTATGATTCAGCTGGAATAGCATTGAAGAATGAAAAAGAAATTCAAATTATTAAAAGTCTTGGTAAAATATCTGATTTAGAAAAAAAAATATCAGAAAAAATGATTATTAATTGTTCTTTAGGTATTGGTCATACTAGGTGGGCAACTCATGGAGAACCTAGTGAGATTAATGCTCATCCTCATAGAGTTGGAAAAATTACTTTGGTTCATAATGGAATTATTGAAAATGCTTCCTTTTTAAAGGAAAAACTTGAAAAGAAAGGTGTTCTTTTTCAAAGCAATACTGATACAGAAGTTATTGCTGCATTAATTAATGATTACTATAAAGGAAACATGGAAGAAGCTCTTCAAAAGACTATTAAGGATATAAAAGGAAGTTATGCTCTTGCTATTATAAATGATGATGAAGCCGATAAACTATATGCGTTGAGATGTGAGTCACCTTTAATACTAGGTGTTTCAGATGGGGAATTTTTTGTTACAAGTGATATGGGTGCTATTATTAGTAAAACTAATAAATATGTATTACTAGGTGAGAATGAAATTGTTACTTTGACAAGAAATGGTTTTTCTATTACTAAAGATGGTAAAAAAGTAGAAAGATCAGTTGAAGTAAGTGAATTGAGTGATGTGGATGCTAGTCTGTGTGGGTATGAACATTATATGATGAAAGAAATTATGGAAGAACCAGTACTTGTTCATAATTTGATTCAAAAATATAAAGATAATATGGATTTGTTACCAGATTTAGATCAATATGATATGATTCATATTGTTGGCTGTGGATCGGCATATTATGCTGGAATGATTGGAAAAAATTTTTTTGAAGAAGATGGTAAGAGAGTAGAAATAGATGTAGCAAGTGAATATAGATATCGTAATGTTATTTATGATAATAATACTTTAGTTATTCTAATATCGCAATCAGGAGAAACAGCTGATACGATTGCTGCCATGAGAAAGGCAATTAAAAATAAAGTAGATACATTGGCTATTGTTAATGTTGATGATTCAACAATTGCTAGAGAATGTAAATATAAAATTCTTACAGAAGCAGGGAGAGAAGTTGCTGTTGCAACAACAAAGGCGTTTCTTTTACAAGTTTTGATTTTAAGCTTTTTATCTTATAAAATAAATCCGGATAAAGATTATTTGAAGGATTTGAAAAAACTTTCACAAAATTTGAAAGTATTACTTGATAAAAGTGGTTTTTATAAAAAACTAGCTGATGCTATATATCATCAAGAAGATGTTTTCTTTATTGGTAGGAGAGTTGATTATGCTATTAGTTTGGAAGGAAGTTTAAAATTAAAAGAAGTTTCTTATATTCACAGTGATGCTTATCAAGCAGGAGAATTAAAACATGGAACAATTTCTTTGATTCAAAAAGGAACTGTTGTATTTGCTATTGTTACGGATCAAGCAACAAAGGATAAAACAATATCTAATTTAGAAGAGGTTATCTCTAGGGGTGCTGTTCCAATTTATGTTGGAACTGATGATTGTTCTTATGAAAATAAAATTATAATTCCTAAAATAAATACTAAATTACAACCTATATTAGTAGTTCCTGCATTACAAATGATAGCTTATTATGTTGCTTATAAAAGAGGTTGTAATATTGATAAACCCAAAAATTTAGCAAAAAGTGTTACAGTGGAGTAAGTATCATTAGCAAATCATAATATTCTTCATAGAATATAATGAAAGGAGAATGTTATGTACTCTTATGGATATCCTACATACCCAACAGGTCAAAATAATGATGGTTTTGGTAGTTGGTGGGTATTTATCATTATAATTCTTATTTTCTTCCTATTTTGGGGGGTTGGAAATAATAATGGTTGTCCAAATAGAAAATAGAAGAAAAGGTAATTTATGCCTTTTTTTGCTTTATTTAGTGTTTTTATATATAATATGTGTAATCTATGTATATAATTATTTTGAGAGGAGATATTTCATGAATTTTAATATTAATAGAGTTAAAATAAGCGTTACTATTCCAGTTAATAGTGTTTCTAGTGTTAGAGATGCACTTTTTGATGTAGGAGTAGGAATTATTGGAAATTATACAAATTGTTCTTTATCTACAAAGTGTATAGGAAATTTTAAACCTAATGATAAAGCACATCCATTTATTGGTGAAAAAAATAAAATGCAGTTTGTAGAAGAAGAAAGATTGGAAGTTTTTTGTGATGTAAAAGATGTTAAAAATGTTATTTCAAGATTAAGAGAAATACATCCTTATGAGGAACCTGTAATAGATATTATTCCTTTATTAGATGAGAAAGATTTCAATTAGATGTTATTGTTAATGAGAATTTAATATTGATAGTTTCAAAAAGACAATATATAAAGTTATTAAAATTATGTTAGAATAAAGTTTATAATAATTGTGAAGGAGTTTTTGATATTTTTCTTTATAATTTTTTAAAGTTAGATTTTTTTATGTATTTATGAAATTTCTGTTATTTTGAAGTTATAAAAAACACATCCTTTTGGAAGTGTTTTACTATAAATTATATATTTTTTTATATCTCGACTAGTGGAGTTTTATTGTTCAGATATTGCTTTATTATAATTATTACTATCTATTAGTACTAATATTCCTAAGATGATACTAATTATGCTTAATCCTAAAATTAGTAAAATACCAGTTATTATTCCATAAGTGTATGCTGATTTTGATCCCTCTTTTGCATATTTTTTACCTCTAAACATTAAAAAGGCAATTATGAAGCGAAGGATAGCTAATAGAATTAAACTAACTGGATATATACTATCTTTAAGAACAATAGAAAGTAGTAACAGTACTATAGCAAATATTATTTCTACCCATCCTAATGCATTAAAATCTTGAACAAGTTTATTTTTGCTATCTTTATTTTTCATAATAAATCTTCTCCTTTCTATTTTAAGTATAACTATATATATTTTTTTTTTCAATATTATATATTCTTAAATATTTTAGTTCCTCAGGTAATATTTTATTAGGTAAGTAAAACTTATTATCATTTTGTTTAATCCATTTTTTATTTCTTAAATTAAAACTCAATAATTCTAACTTCTATATATTTTTATTTTTATATAGAAATCTATCTAATTACAAGTACTACCTAACCAATTAAAGAAAAACATATCATCATCAATTGATTTATTTCTTTTATCAATTACAAATATCAGTATTTGTTATATGGAAAGCATAGTAATTTTTTTCCATATAAACTTATTAAATATAATATAATCATCCTGCTTTAATATTAAAATTGGTATTTCATATTATCTATACAAAAATCAATTTATAGTTTTTTTGTTTAATAAAAAAAATCAAACTATTTCTAGTTTGATGATTATTTTAAATTGAGCAATAACAATGGATATTTGGATTTTCTAATAGCTAAAGGTGATAAATAACTAATCACTAGAATAGTTATAACATCTTTTTGTTTAAATGTGTCAAGTTTTTAAAGAATAGTGTATAATTTATTTAAGGAGAATGATAAGTATGTTTGGATTTAGGCAGAAAAATAATCGTATAAATTCATTTGATAATAATAAAAAAAATCAAAACAAATTCATTTCAATGAGCAAATAAAGGGAAGTCTCTATGGTTTTTTTGTTGGAGATGCTTTAGGAGTTCCTGTTGAATTTGTTGGTAGGAAAACATTAAAAAATAATCCTATTAGTGATATGGAAGAATATGGAACCCATAATCAACCTAGGGGTACTTGGTCTGATGATAGTTCTATGGTATTAGCAACAATAGATTCAATGTATAATAACAAAGAAGTATTTTTACAAAAAGAGATCTTTAATTATAAAGATTTAATGAATAGATATTCTATGTGGAAAAATCAAGCAGAATATACTCCTAATAAAAAAGTATTTGATATAGGTATTACTACTGCTGATGCAATATCTAGATATGAAAGTAATAAAGATAATGTGTTTGCTGGTAATGATAGTTTTAATGCAAATGGTAATGGCTCATTAATGAGAATTATTCCACTTGCATTATATACAAAATATTGCATTTTTAATGGTTATACAATTAAACTATTAGGAGATAATTATGATGTAATAAAGAAATTTTCTTCTTTGACACATGCACATACATTAAGTATTATGTCATGCTATATTTATAATATTTTTGTATCTAATTATCTTGATTTAAATGATTTAAATGATGCATATGTCAAAACACAAAAACATTTTAAATATATTTTTGATGGTAAAATTCAAAAAGATTATGGAGATTTAGAATTGTGCAAAAAATATTTTAATAGATTGATATATAATGACATTTCTAAATTGAATGAAAGAGATATAAAATCTTCGGGATTTGTTGTAGATACATTGGAGTCATCATTATGGTGTGTATTAACATCACATACTTTTGAAGAATCTGTTTTAAAGGCTATTAATTTAGGAGATGATACAGACACTATTGGAGCTTTAACTGGGGCTTTAGCTGGATTAGTCTATGGTGTAAATAGTATTCCTCAAAAATGGCTTGATAGTTTACAACGAAAAGATTATTTAGATGATATGGTTAATAAATATATTGAATTAATCCAATTACGAATTAAGAAGAATTTAAAGCAAGACTAGAAGAATTTAAAGAAACTTTTTTAATTGGTAAAAATAAAGAAAAAATATATGCAATATTATGATCAAAGAGAGAATATTTCAAAATATATGATGGAAAAAGATAAGAATAAAAATCACTTTTTAAGATAATTGAGAAAAATATTTTGATAGTATATGTTATAATAACATTTGCAAATAAATATTTTGGAGGTTTTTATGAAAATTTTTATAGGTGAAATGATGAGCTGTAATTTAAATTATCAACCGGAATATATTGTTTATCAATTAGAAGATAATTTTGAAATAACTACAATGGTAGAAGATGCAGATATAATAGTTTTTCCTGGAACTTGTTCTTGTACAAATGAAAATATTTCTTATTCCATAGAGTATATATCATCAATATTAAAGAGAAAAAAAACAAGTGCAAAAACATATGTGACTGGTTGCTTAACTAGAAAATTTAAAAAATCTGAATTATTTGATATAGAAAATTGGTTAGAAGCAAATGTTGATTTTATAATTCCACAAAATAGTCCAAATTTGCTCTTAAAAATGATTTCTGAGGAAAAGTTTAAAAATATTGAAAAAGATGATTTTGGCGCATGGATTGCATATCAAAATGAAGCATATTTGTATATAAGCAATGGGTGTTTAAATAATTGCACGTTTTGTAAGACAACATTTCAAAAATTACCATTAAAAAGTGTTGATTTTAATAAGGCAAAATTAGCAGTAAATGAAATTGCTATGAATGGAATAAAAAAAATAAATCTTGTTGGAACTAATATCTCACAATATGGATTAGATATAAATGGTACATATATGTTACCAAAACTAATTGAATATATAGAAAATGTTTATGATATTAGTGAATTAGGTTTAATAGGATTTGCATTTAAAGATGCTATAAATAATGATTTTTCTTTTGTTATGCAAAATAGTTCAAAGTTAAATCTGATAAGTGGGTCATTAGAATCTGGAAGTGATAGAATTTTAAACCTGATGAGAAAAGGGTTTACTAGCGAAGAGATTATACAATTTATTGAAACTATTAGGAAAAAATATCCAAAGGATTTTCTTTTAAGTATTATAGCTGGATTTCCAACTGAAGAAATTGAAGATGTAAAAAAAACATTAGATGTTTTAAATACTATAAATCCATCATATGTTGCTATTTGTAGATACACTGATTCTAAATATGTTTATTCTCATCAACATCCACAATTAACACCTACTGAAATACAAGAGCATGCACGAATATATCAAAAAGTATTATCTAGAAGAAAAATTAGTGCTCCGATAAAAGGTGATGATTATATATATAATTAATTAAAAAAATATTGCTGTTTATATTAAAATTTTAGTTTGGTAATTATCATCTAGTAATAATATGTTTATGTTAGTGTAGAATAAGTGTGGAGATTTTTCTCCTAAAAAATAAGATTTATAATTAAATTAATATTTTTTCAAATATATATATCATTATATTATTATCTATGATATAAT
>CADBNY010000011.1 GCA_902796215.1 uncultured Erysipelotrichaceae bacterium
AACAAAAAGTTACTTTTTCATTTAATATTTAATTATTTTGTTTTATTTGTTTTAATTCTTGTTCTGTTAATTCTCTGAATTTTCCTTCTTTTAAGTCTTCTGGAATACGAAAAGATCCTATTTGAATTCTTTTTAGTTCTATTACTTTGGCTTTATATACTCCAAACATTCTTTTTATTTGATGATATCTTCCTTCTGTTAATGTAACTAAAGCTACTTTTTCATCTTGTTTTTCTAGTATTGCAGGTTTACAAATAGTATCATTTAATTTTACTCCTTCTTGAAAACCTTCTATCATTTGATTTGTAATTGGAATATCGATTGTTACTTTGTAAGTTTTCTTTACGTGTTTTTTTGGAGATAATATTTCATGGGAAAAAGATCCATCATCAGTTATAATCATTAATCCTGTTGTATCTTTATCTAGTCTTCCTGCTGGAAATAGATTTCTATGACGGTATTCTTCAGAAATTAATTCTAGTACTGTATGACTCTTTTTATCTTCTGTTGCTGATACATAGCCTTTTGGTTTATTTAAAACTAAATATACATTCTTTTTGATTTTTAAAACTTCATTATTTATTGTAATAATATCTTCTTCTTTTACTTTTGTTTCTGGTTTTAATACTTCTTTTCCATTTACTAAAACTTGATGTTTTTTTATTTTTTCTTTGATTTGTTTTCTAGTATATGGAGTTTGCTCTGAAATAATTTTATCAATTCTTTCCATTTTTATAGTCCTGTCTTGTTTTTACTAATACTGATTTTTGGCCTTTTGGTAAGGTTTCATTTTCAAGTTCATATAACATTTCTTCTATTGTTCTTATATAGTCTTTTTCTTCTTTCTCTAAGTTTTCTATATCTTCTTTACTGCTTACTTCTATATAATCACCTCTAAGTTCACTATAGCAAGGGGAATTGGGTTGTAGTGTATCTGAATTTACTATAAATAGTAATCGAGGATGATCTAGTTTTTCTGATACTAAAGTTATTTCTACATGTAATTCTATTTCTTGTGGATTATCCATATTAGAAATGGGTCTTATTGCTTTATAATCTAGCCATTTACCATCTTCTATATAATCATTATCTTTTATTGAGTAAATACCAGAACTACGATATTTACTTGATTTGTCGTAATAACCAAATAAGATTCTATCATCTGTTACAAAATAGAATTCACTAAATTTTTTTTCAAAGACTTTTTTTAATTTTGAATCTTCTGTTTTATATCTTACTATTCTATATTGATTAGCATCATACCTATCATATACTAGGAATTCATCCCTATTAATCTGTTCTATTCCAATAATATCATTGATGATATAATCTGTTTGTTTTTCTTTATCTATTAGTTCATAAGTGTGATATTTTGTATTATCTGGTTCAATATTCCACCATTCTATTCTTTTATAAATATTATCCCCTGTATTTTCTAGTTCAATAACTCCCCATTCTTTATTGTTTACTTTTACTCCATTTAATCTATTCATAAAAACCACCTAAGTCAATTTAATCATTTCTTTATTTAAATATCAATAATTTTGTTACATAATTACTCATTAATATATTTAAGACAAATTTTATTACTGCTTCGTCTTTACTTTAATAAAATATCTTGTCTAGAATAAATTTTATCAATATCATTAAAATTTGTTTTTTTTAATATTTAATCTAATTAATTTTATAGTTATTTTCCTTCCTTCATTTATCTTTATCTAAAAGCAAATATAATGGTTGTTTATAATAAAATATAAAAAGGACAGCACATAAGAAGTCAATATATGACAGTTCCATCCTTTTAATTTACTTAATTTTTATAACGGCGATTAGCCAAAAATGTTTGTATTTTAATCTGAAGGTAGTAATTAAATAATATCATA
This sequence comes from uncultured Erysipelotrichaceae bacterium, assembly GCA_902796215.1. Lineage (GTDB taxonomy): Bacteria > Bacillota_I > Bacilli_A > RF39 > UBA660 > UBA3789. The sequence goes on from CADBNY010000011.1 coordinate 1,884, forward strand.
ACTTGTTCTCACTATACTAAGTTCTCTTTATATGTTTCACTAAATAATATTCCTTCGTATTTTTATTTTTGCAAAATAGAATTTTTATCCAATACTATCCTTATTTACCTCATATCTAACTTTCTATGCCTGGTCCATATGCCCAACTATTCTTGCATTGGTTAGCAACACGATCTAAGTCCCACCAATGGCAATTAGAGGTATGATTTGGATCAGCAATTAAAACTTCATTAGTCTCAGGATTATAACTTCTAGCAACAATAAAATGCCCATAATTCGTAAAATCACCAGGATTAGCACTTAGAATAACTAAATCGCCTTGACTCAATGCATTAGCAAGATTTTCACTACTAACGTTCATTTGTTTGTTTGGAATACCTAGTTCATCACCATAAGCAGTAAAGAACCCATGATCAGTCCCATCTCCATCATGATAACCATGGTCAGCACTCCAGTCAGCAGCCTCATTTGGAGTTATATCAAAACCAAAAGAAGCGGCAACCATGGCTGCACTTGTTGGACCACAACCAGAAGCTCCCATAGTATTAGCCCCACCAGCACTATATCTATAATCATTCCAACCTCCACTCTGATTATAATAAACGAAATTGTTATCATCGGCCCAATCAGTGATAGTCGCAAATGCACCACCAGATAAAGATGTCGCTTCTAATACTTCACTAGAGGCAGCGGCAAGATTAGACTCAATTTGACTTTTTAAATCAGCTAATTCAGATTGGTAGTTTGCGGCCTGTTTATTATATTGACTTTTTACATTAGGATCAGTTGCATTCATAGCATTATTTTGAGCGTTCTCCATAGCTTGCTTTGTAGATTTATATTTTTCATATAAGTCACAAGCAGATGCAAAAGCAGTCATTTGCCCGTTTAATGTATTCAAAAAACTACTAGAAAATTCAGAAGTTCTAGATTTAAAATTATCATATGATTGTCCTTTCCAGGAGCTAGAAAGCCCACTTAAAGAAGAATCAAATTTTGAAAAAAGATTGGAAAGTGCTGATAAATCTCCATTTACTGCACCACTTGAAACCATAAGCACACATCCTTTATAATTATATTATATTTATATTCTATCATTATATTAACTAACATACAATCAGTTTTTATTTTTTTGCAAAAATATAAAATATGTTATATACTAGAAATAGGAGAATGATATATGGATGATAAAGAAAAAGATTTATTGTTAGATAAGATTTTACCAAGGATACATAGGGCTTCGTTAAAAATCCCTGCATTAGAGGGCTATGAGTTAACTAAAAGTGATTATGATGGAGTTATACTGGCTGCTGAGGCGAAAGATCATTCAATGCTTCTTTTTATTGAGGATAAGAAATTAGGAGAACGTGAAACGTTTGAAAACAGATTAGAAGAGATAAAACTTGAAACTCAAAAAGCTAGTCAAGAAAAAGGTTGTCAGGAAGCAGAATTAATATTTATAGAAGATTTTAAGGGAAAAGTATTAAATTTTAAACTTTACCTATTTAATAATGTTATTGGTGATATTCAAATTAGGCAAATAAATGCTTATTTTCTAGAACCTGAGAGTAAATATGTATATTTAATTACTTTACTAACTCCACCATTAAAAAAAGAATATGTCAGTGAAAACGTTACAAAAAATCTTCTTAATAAGATAAAACCAGTATTATATAATGTTGAATATAATGATCAAAAACCATTTTAGTTTTCCTTACAAATAGGTTCATATTTTGGCTTATTTGTTTTTTTTTATTGGCAAAGCAAAAAAATATCAACAACTATTAGTATGTGATATTTTTCATATTGAATTCAAATTTTAAATATGGACTTTTAATGGTGTAGTTATATTTTATTTTCTTAACTAATTTAATTACTTACCTTTTTTTACTATTTTTAAAGCAATAGAATTTTCACTTTTTTTTGATTTACATCTTTAATTGAAAACTTTTCTTTTAGACTTTCGTTTGCAAGAATATTTCGTATAATAATGTCAATATATTCTGGGTAGCATGTTGCTAATTGTCCTTCTCTTATTAGTGTTATTTCTTCTTTATATGTATCTTGTGAATATAAATATTCATCTTTTAGGCTCCACTCAGTTTTTTTATCTTTTTCACTAGCAACAATGTTAGTGTTTAACCCCAGTCTATTGGAATTTTCTATTAAATATTTAGCAACAATATAATTATTCGCTTCTAAAGCCAAAGCAATTATATTTCCATATCTTCCACTTGGTAAAAGTAATGTTTTAGATTTTGGCGTTAATTTGATTAAAGTCTCTATTTCATTCGTGAAATATTTACAATATTCCATATATCTTATTAATTGACATGAATTTATAACATTATTTCGAATTATTAATGGTACTATTCTTATATTTTCCATAACATTTCTCCTTTTAAATGACTTATAATAGCTAAAAAATGTAAGGAGGCAAAATACAGAGCTTCTATTAATTTTTTTTGTCAAATTAGAAGGTAATCATTTGTTTTGATTATTTTTATTGAAAATTCAAATAACTTGAACGAAACTGTAAAATGGTGCCGATTAAAGGACTTGAACCTTCGACCTACGCATTACGAATGCGTTGCTCTACCAACTGAGCTAAATCGGCATTTATTGATATGTTTTATTGTATCATAAATGAAAATTAAATGCTATTCATTTTCTTTTTTTTTTGTTATCATTGAAATAGTTAAATTGTTTTGCATAATATATAATAATATATTTGGAGGTGTATTATGGCAGTTAAAGATAAGATTATTGCTCATAGAGGTGTTTTTAATAATGATGATATTCCTGAAAATTCTATGAAGGCTTTTAAGAAAGCTATTAGCCTTAACTATTCTTTTGAATTGGATGTTCAACTTACTAAGGATAATGTTTTAGTTGTTTTTCATGACTTTGATTTAAAAAGAATGACTGGGATTTCTAAAAAATTGAGTGATTGTACTTATGATGAACTTCTTCAATATCATTTACTAAATACGAAAGAAAAAATACCTACTTTGAAACAGGTATTAGAACTTAATCAAGATAAAGTTATGATTGATATTGAAATTAAAAATACTAAAAAAATTAAATTTGTTTGTGAAAAATTGATTGAAGAACTTGTTCCTTATCATAATTTTATTTTAAAATCTTTCAATCCTAGAGTTGTTCGTTATTTAAAAAAGCACTACCCTGAATTAGAAGTTGGCTATTTAATAGAAAAGAGGTATGATAGAAAACTTTTACAATTACTTTTACCTAGTTTATTTATGATTCATTATAGTAAAGCCGATTTTTTAGCAATTCATAAAAAATTACTTTCTACTAAGAAATTTCAAAAATTAGAGAATAAATATCCAATTTTTGTTTGGACCATAAAAAATAAGAATGAAATTCCTGATAAAGAAAACATTCTTATTTGTAATAATTTGCCATATAAAAATTTATAATTTTGGTGTTCAGAAAGGGACTCGAACCCTTATCATTTCCGTCGGAGGGAAATATTTTATCCAGTTAAACTATCCGAACAAAAGGAAGAATTTATTCTTCTACATCTTCACATTTAGTTCCGAATTTTTTTGATAGTTCTAACCACTTTGATAATTTAGCAGTTCCATTTTCAATGATATTATCTTCTTCTCCTTCAATAGCTAGTAATGCTTTCATATTGATTTTATCGTAATTTATTGTAATAATACTTGTTACTGATGTGTCATTTACAACTACTTCAGCATCATAATATTGTAGTCCTTCATAGTTTTTATGGATTTTACGATAAGCATCTTCATATGTTTTTAAGACATTTTTATCATTTGATACTACTTGTTCTTCTGATCTTAATAGGCTAATCTTATCATCTGTTGAAAATATTTCATAATTTAAATTTGCAGAGCCACCTTGTACATTTCCCTTTCTTGAGCAATGCTTATGTTGCATTTCTGATGTATCAATTATTGTTCCATCACTTATAATTTTTGTTTTTTTATTATTTTTTTGTAAATTGCATCCTACTGTTATTAGTAAGCTAATCATTATTAATACTATTATTTTATATTTTTTCATTGTATTCCCTCCTTTTTTTATTATTATACATCATTCTTTTCTAGAAATCATGTATCATTTTAAAAATTCATTTAATTTTTCAAATATTTCTGTTTCTAATTCCTTATCCATATTGTTTAAAAATCCATGATAACAGAAAGATATTTCAAAATATTCTCTTTTATTTTTATTCAATAAATTGTAATATTCTTCTATTTCGTCTTTTAAGGAATCTACTGTTCCTACTAATATTAGGGTTTTAGGAGTATTTTTTTGATTTGTTTTTAAAGGATTTAAAAGTTCATTATTTAAGTCTTTTTTATAGGCTATTTTTAAAGCATAATCTTGTAGATTATCTATTAAATTCATATTAAACTCTTTATTTTTTTTCATAGATTCATATTTTGATGGTTTAAAATAGTCTAGTCTCAGTACAGGATAGAAAAGAACTTCTTTTTTTATATTGCTTTCTTTCTTATTTAAATAGTTTATTCCAGTTATAATATTACATCCAGTAGAATCTCCCATTAAGGTAATATTATTTAAATTAATATTGTTTTCTTCTAATTCTTTGTATAAATATTTAACTGTTTTGTTTATTTTCTCATACATGGTCTGAAAAGATTTCTTTTTTTCATAATAATCTACTGCTATTAATAAATGGTTTGTTTTAGTTGCTATTTTTTTGCAAATATTAGAATATTTAGCTGTACACTTTGTTACTTTTCCATTTCCATGGATGTAAATAATTATTTTATTAATTCCTGTTACTTTTTTTGGATAAAATACTCTTAGTGGGTATATATCTTCATTTATAATAATTCTATAATTACTAATATTTTTTTTTGATATTGTTGGGTGTAATATTTCTTTTACACTCCTAAATAATTTGTATTTCATTTCTTGATCAAAGTCGTTTTGCATTATTATCACCAAGACTATCATAGCACAAAATAAAACCTTATTATTCGTAAGGTTTCATTAGTTTACACTATTTTTCACTAAATATTTCATTTTCTTTTATTAGAGAAATTAGTTCTTCTTTTAAATGTCTATTTGATTCTTCCAAATTATCTGTTACTTCAAATGGTTTTCCAATACGAATTGTTAAATTTTTACTACGAAATTTGTATTCTCCTGTGATTGCATATGGAATAATATAAGAACCTGTTTTTTTCGCTAAAGATACAGCTCCAAATTTTAGTGGTAGTAAAATATTATTGTAATAATCTTCTTCTTGTATTCTTTTTTCTTTTATTAAATCTTTTATAAATTTTTCTGTATCATAGAGATTGCTTGTAAATTCTTCTTTTGTTATTACTTTTTTTCCTTTTAGTTCTTCTAAATACTCAATTATAGATCTTTTATTTTTTTTTATTTTTTTATAAAAAGCTTTATATTTTTCTTTGTCTTTATAATATTCTTCATATAGTTTTCTTATTTTATCTTCTTTTAAAGCATTTCTTGTTCCTTCGGGAAATAATCCTAGCGCTTCTTTGCTTTTTAATACTTCTATTGCTGATATCGTTGCCTGTTCATCTTTTTTGCTTCTATCAACGGGGATACATCCTGTTTGTTTAAAAAACCAAGAAAATTTTCCTTCTTTATATTTTTTATCAAAATATTCTTTTTTAGCCATGTAATGAATGCATCTTTTGGTTGAGATAATAATATTACATTGATCCATTATATGAATGTGATTTCCAACTATAATTATTGATTTTTCTTTAGGAATATTTTCTTTCCCTATAATTTTTGGATTATACCAAAATTTATAAATTGGTCCTAGAATTGGTTTTGCTATTTTATATAAAATTGGAGTTTTCATTTTATCTGGCATTTTTATTTTTGTTCCTTTCTTATTTTGTCTTCTACTAATTGCATTAATTCTTGATTGGATTTTTCTAAATTTTCTGATATTTTTAATGGCTTTAAAAATTCTATTTTTATATTCTTTCTAAATAGTTTATATTTACCTGTAATTACAAATGGTATTAAAGTTGCATTTGTTTCTTTTGTCATTTTTACTGCACCTATTTTAAATGGCATAATTAAATCATTAGTGCGATTAATAGTACCTTCTGGGAATATTCCTATACATAGACCTTGTTTTAAAGAGGTTATTGCTGTTTCTAAGGCTTTTTTATCGTGAATTTTACGATTTACTGGTATTGCTCCCATTCCTTTTGTAATAAAAGATATTGGTCCTTTAAATAGTTCTATTTTTGCTAAAAAATGGATTTGTCTTTTTACTATGGCTACTAACATAATAGGATCTAACCATTTTGTATGATTTCCAGCTAGTATTATTGGTCCTTCTATTTCTAAATTTTCTTTTCCTATGATTGTTGGTCGATATAAAAGATGCACTAAAAAAAACAATATTGGTTTTACTATTTTATAAAATAAAGTGTTTTTTATTTTCATGTTTAGCTCTCTTTCTTTTGTTATATTAATATACTTCGGATTCCTGTTTCTTTTGGATTTAATTTCTTTTCTTCAATTATTTTACTAATTTCTTCTAGCAATAAATCTGAAATAGTTATAATTTCATTTTTATAGTTTTTTTCTATTAGGTCTTTTATCCATAACATTTTAGGATTTTCTAATAGTATTTTTTCTTGCTTTAAGATATTGGCATTTTTTACTATTTCTTCAATCTTTTTTATATTTCCTTTTTCAATTTCTTTACATATTATATCTTCTTCAAAGTGAAAACAATTTTTATTTATTTTTCTTTCTATTGATATAAAGTTTATTTCTTTATTTTTTTCTTTTATATTTTCTTCTTCTTTAGGAAGAATGATAATTTTACATTTTTTTGATTTTAGTATTTTTATTTTTTCTTCTATTTTACCATTCATTTTACATAAATATATGTTTATGTTTGGATATTTTTTACTAATACGTTCTAATATACAGAAACCTTCTAATTCGTTACTTATAATTCCTATCATACTAAATTCCTCTTTTTTTATTTGTCGCTTTTACAATGACATTTGTAAGATCTTTTAGTGCAATTGCTTCATCTTAGTCTTTTTATTTGTACTTTTAATATGATTTCCTATAATATCAGATATATCATTGATTGTAACAAAGGCACTTTCATCCATTTCTTCTACAATACGTTTTAATTCAAATATTTCCATTCTTGTTAAAACGCAATATAAAATTGCTTTTTCCCCACTTAATAAACCTTTTCCTTTTAGTGTTGTTGTCGTTCTTCCTAACTTTTTATAAATTTCTTCTGATAAGCTTGTTCCTTTGTCTGTTATAATCATGGCAGCTTTTGCTTTATCTATTCCATCGGCGACAAAGTCAATTACTTTGAAAGTTATAATATAGGTAAGAAGGGAATACATTGCTCTATTAAAACCAAATATAAATCCGGCTATTGTGAAAACGATTAAGTTAAATAGTAAAACAATTTGTCCTACACTAAAATTTAATTTTTTACTAATTACTATTGCAACGCTTTCTGTTCCGTCTACACATCCACCATATCGAATAACTAGTCCTACGCCTATTCCTAAAAGTCCTCCTCCATATACTATTGCTAATAAATTTTCACTTGTGAATGATTCAATATTTTTGAAAAAATCTAAAAATACTGAAAACATTATCATAGAATAGACTGTTCTAATGACAAACTGTTTTCCTAAATTTCGATAACCAATGTAGACAAAAGGAATATTTAAAATAATAATTAAGAAACTTAGGGGTATTTTAAATACTTTATGAATAATAATTGATACTCCTGTTATTCCTCCATCTAATATTGTGTTGGGAATTAAGAAGCACTCTATTGCAAGAGCTGCTAATATACATCCCAATAAAATAACAATTAAGTCGAGAATTATTTTTGCATTTTTATTCCTTATTTTACTCATATTACCACCTATTTTTATTATAATGTATTTTCTTTCTCTTTTCAAATAAAAAGAAGCACTATTTATGTGCTTTCTTTTGATTTGTTATAATAAATGAAACTCCTTTTTTTTCATTTTTTATTGTAATATCATAGCCCATAATATTTAATGTCTTTTTTACAATGGATAATCCTAATCCAAATTCTCCTTTTATGCCTTTTCTGAACGGGGTAAAAATTACTTCTAAAAAATCATTATCAATTGAATCTCCATCGTTATATAATATAAGTTTATTTGATTTTGCAGTTATTTTAATTGTATTTTCGGCATATCTCATGAAATTACTTAAAATATTATCTAAAATTGTTTCCCAATTTTCTGTTGATCCATAATATTTTGCTTTTTTATCATAAAATATTTCAAATTTTATATTTTTTCTATGAAATTTAAACTTATTTACTTCATCGTGTATTATTTTTTCCATATCTACTTGTTCTTTTGTGGTTTTGGTATTTTTTAAATAGTCAAGTTTATTTAAGTAAAGAAGAGAGTGTACTTTTTGTTCTAATTTTTCGGTTTGATTTTTAATAACTTCGAAAGCTGTATCTTTTTCTTCTATCCCGTCTTCTACAGCCTCTATATATGACTCAATTACAGTTAATGGGGTTTTAAAATCGTGTGAGATATTTTGATACATTTGATTTCGATATTTTTCTTGACTTACAAGTGAGATACGCATATCTTCTAGCGCTAAGGCTAGAGAACGAATTTCATCATCTATTATGAAATCTATTTTGTGATTATAATCTGGGTTATCAATATTATCAATTTTGTTTTTTAATTTTTCTATCTTTCTTACTACTAATGAGGACCAATATACAAGCATTAATCCTATCAATAGAAATGTTGCTAGTAGCGAGGGGAAGATGGCACTAATAATTGCTGTTTTGGTTCTACCTATGTAGTTGTCATTTGCAATGGCTATTTTTGTTATTTGTGCATTTGTTAATTTATAGTAGTAGTAATATTTATGATTATATAGAAATTTACCATAGCTTTTTTTTGCTTTTTTTATTATTCCATTTACTTTATTATAATTTATAACTTTTTCTATATTTGGACTTGTAACTATGTTATCATCAGATATGTAAATGTATGCTATTTCGGTATTTAATAATTTATTATCTACATCATTGTCATATATTTTTAGTGGTTCACTTAGATAACTGTATATATTTTGTTCTGCTACAGGGATTAGCATTCTGGGTAAAACAACACCTAAAGATATAAATAGTAAGATAAAGGCAATTCCAACAACAAGTAATAATTGTTTACTTAGACTATTTTTCTTTATATTCATGATAGTCGATATCCATATCCATAAATTGCATCTATTTTTAATTTTGGTAGTCTTTTTCTTACTCGGCGTACTAAATCATCTACTACTCTATCTGTTCCAAAATAATCGTTTCCCCAAACACTGGTTAATATTTCTTCCCTTGAAAAGCATTTATCTTTATTTTTTATAAAGAGTAATACTAAGTCAAATTCTAATGTTGTTAATTTTATTTCTTTTCCTTGTTGTTTTACAATTCTTTTGTCTAAATCTATTGCATAGTCTTCGTAGTTTATTATATTTTCCTCTGTTTTGTCTTTATATACTCTTTTTATTATATTATTTACTCTTAATACTAATTCTTTACTTGAATATGGCTTTGTCATGTAATCATCACTTCCTAGTTCCAAACCAAATATCCTATCAATTTCTTGATCTCTTGCTGATGTAAAAATCACTGGAACATTTTTATCGTTTTTTCGAATTTCTTGGATTACATTATAGCCACTAACATCATCTCCTAACATAATATCTAAGATCCATAAATCTACTTTCTGTCCAATATACTCTATAGCTTTTTTTCCTGTTTTAAAGCAAATAACTTTATAACCCGCTTTTTCTAAATATAGTTTCTCAATATTTAATAAAGCTTCTTCATCTTCTACTAAACATATTGTATACATAAATACCACCTACCCCTAGTATACTACTTTTTTTAATTATTCTCTATTATCATTCCTCCCTATTTATTCTTTTATTATTTTTTCTTTATTTTTTATCTTATACTAATTCCTCCTCTTTTCTATTATTTTTTTCTCTATTATCATTTTTATTATACTTCCATTATTTTATATTTTTATCTTTGTTAATCTATAATTATCCCTCCTTTTCAATATCATCATATCGCTAAATTATGTCAGAATTATCTAAAAATTGTGGGAAATTGTGGGATTTTAATTTGATAATAAAAAAGACATCAAGCAAATCTTACTTTTAGTCTTTAATTTAATAATACAAATTTGTATTTTATATAGTTCTTTACCAATTATTTTATATTTTATTTTATTATCTTTTATGCTTATTAATAGTTTCTTCTGCTTTTTCTTTAGCAAATAGGATATTTTCATCAGGTAATTTATAAACTCCATTAGCAGGTCTTGTTCCTTGCATAGGTAGTAGAATCTTGTCTTTGACTTTCAAGTTTTCTCCGCTTGTGGCAATTCTATAATTATCTTCTCTATATATTTTGCTGTTTCTAAAAATTCTTTCATCATTTGGAGTTTTAAACAATAATAGTTTTTCTCCTCTTAACTTATCTACTTCTTCACAAATATATACTATGTCAGATCTCGTATCGTAGAAACTTGGGTCTGAGATTTCAAATCCATATTTTTTTAACATATATAAAATGAAAGGTTTTTTTTGTTCTAGATTCGTGCCTAATTTAGTATAACCATTTTGGATACTGATTTTTATCCAATTGGCTATAAGAAATGTTGCTATACCTAAATGTCTATATTCTTCTCTTACCTTACATCCAATAAAGTTGCTAGTTTTAGTATCAGGATCAACATAAAAATAAAGATATCCTTGTCTAACACTTTTATTATTTATAATTGAAACTATTGAAAGAACATATTGTGGTTTTTGTTGTTTATTTTGGTTATAATCTTTTCCTCTTTTTACAAATAGTATCTGTTTAAAATCTCCCGATATATATTTATCATCACAAGACTGAAACTCATTTGGATTTATACTTTCTATGTCAATCATTTTTACTCCTTTTGCTTTTTAGTTTTCTAAAAATTATGTTATAAATATGCTATTTATATAAATTATGTAAATCTGTTCCTGATTTATCTTCGTTTTTTGCTTCTTCTTCTTGTTTTAGTACTTCATCTGTTTTTGTTTTCTTTACTTCTTTTACTGGTGGAGGGTTTTTCTTTAATTCTTCTTCTCTTTCTTTTTGTAATTTTTTATTATATTTTTTATATCCTCTTCGAATACTATTTCCATCTGTATTTTGATAAGCCGTAGTAAATAGGACTTTATATAAGAATAGTATAATTAAAATGGTTCCAATAACTACTAGAATTTGAAGAAGAAATTCTGTTTTACTATCTAGTGTTGTATTTTTTGCCATACCTATTTCTTTTACTGTTTGTCCGACAAATTCTCCAACTCCTGATGTTCGACAGTTGATGTTATCTCCTAAAATAGCAATATACTTTACATCTTCTAATTTTATATCATCTGGTAAATCTTCTGTTACTACTTTTATGCTTAATGTTTTTTCCTCTTTACTTCTTAAAGTTTCTTCTTTAGTGCAATAATTGATGATACTTAGATTTCTTTTATTATTTCCAAATAGACCTATACTAATACTGATTGGTAATTCTTTATCTGTTAAGTTCTTAATTCCATTAAAATCAATAGAGTGGCTAGATTCATTATAATAAAAATCTTTATAACTAAAATTGTTTGTTACAATAGTAGTTTCTGTATTTAATGGAATTAGTTCCCTTAAATTGTAATTAGCAGCATTTGCTTTATTTGTTATTAATACTATGGTTATTATTAATATTTTTAATACTTTTTTCATTTTATCTTTTTCCTTTTACTTTTTCTAGTTTTTCTAGTGCATCTTGAATGTTTTTTACTTCTATTAGTTTTATTTTTAATTTTTTTGTTTCCTTATATTTTTTTGCATCTTTATAATTATTTCCAGATGGTACTAGGAAGATATCTATTTTATCACTTTCAGCCCCTAATATTTTATGTTCTATTCCACCTATTTCTCCAATATCGCCATTTTCTTCTATTGTACCTGTTCCAGCTATTTTTAATCCTTTTGTAATATCTTTTTTTGTTAATTGATTATATATTTCCAATGTTGTAATTAGTCCTCCAGATGGACCAGATTCTCTTGATTTAAAGTTTATATTTAATTTTGGCTTTGTTTCATACTCATTTAGAAATTGAAGTCCTACTCCCAATATCAATCGATCTTTATAAGAATATACCTTTGTTTTAATTTCTTTTGTTTTATTTTTCCTTTCAATTTCAATTGTTACTTCGTCATCTTCATTTCTTGTTTGGATATAATTTCGATATTCTTCTACTTTTTCATAGGTATGATTATCAATACTTTTTATTTTATCTCCTACTTTTAGTGGTGTTTCATATCCATCAAATATCGTTATAACATATAATTCTGACTTTGTTTTTTCTAATTCTTTATTTGCTAAAGTATATGCCCAGTATGTTGCTTGAGAAGAAGCTGTTTTTAAATCTAGTTCATTTCTGAATGTAATATCATTTGTACTTTCTTCTTTTGAATATTTATAGAGGTCAGTACTTTCTCTTTCCCAGTTTGGTACGATATAACTTAGTAAATAAGTCAGTACTGTTCCTGGTAATTCTGTTACATAACTAATATTAAAACTACCTTTACTTTTGTATGCTTTATCTACTTCTATACGAGATGATACATCACTAGTTCCTCCACCTGTTACAATGTAATAATTTAGAGGAAACTGTAATATAAAATATAGAAGGATTAAAAAGAGAATAAACTTATATTCTTCTTTTATTAATTCTAAGATGTTTTTTACTAACTTCTTCATTTTATCACCTATTCTCATTATAACAAATAAAAGGAGAAATATGAAAAAAAATAATAGAAGTATACTTATACTTGTCACTTTTCTTATCTTTTTACTTCTTTGTGTTATTTATTCAGAAGTTCTTTTAGTTCATATTTTAGATTATTCTAAATTATTTCTTACAAAAGTTTTTCCAACTAGTTTTATTTTTTATATTTTATCTAGTTTGATTATTGAATATGGCATTATTCAAGTGTTTTTCAATATTTTTCATCTTAATACTAGTTCATTTCTTGTTTTACTTCTTAGCCTTATTAGTGGTTTTCCTAGTGGGGCTAAATATACAAAAGAATTATTAGATGAGAAACTTATTAATGAAGAAGAAGCTAATCAAATTATAAGATTTAGTCATTTTCCTAATCCTTTATTTGTAATGGGTGTTGTTTCTTCGATTTTAAAAAATTCTGATATTGCTTTTAAAATACTTTTAGCAATTGTTTTTAGTAATCTTTTATTGTTTTCATTTAGAAAAAAAAATAAAAATACCTTTTTTTTAGAAAATGAAGTAAATATTCCGAATTTTTCTAATATTCTTTCTAAAGCTATTTATAAGGCATTTAATACTTTAATTTTAATTTATGGAACTTCTCTATTTTTTTATTTAATTTCATTTTTTATTATTAATTTTTTTGCTTTTAATTCTTTTTCTTTTGTTTTTATTAGTGGGCTATTTGATTTAACAAAAGGTGTTTTTTCTACCTCTGTTTTTTCTAATACTTTTCTTCAAGCATTATTTATTATATTTTTCATTTCTTTTGGGGGAATTTCTATTCATATGCAAGTACTGGCAATTATTTCTGACACAAATATTTCTTATAAAAATTTTTTACTTGGAAGAATTATTGGGACTATTTTGTCAATTTTTCTTTTTTTATTTTTTTGGATTATTTAAAATTTCTTTTCGCTACGTTTTAAAATCTATTTAGATATAATTAAACCTCGTTTCATTATTTAAAAACGAGGTTTGTATTATTTTTTAGTAATTCCATTTTGGTATTCCTTCTGTTGATGTTGTTACAAAATTGATTGGACTTATAATTGAAATTGCATATCTAGTTGATAGTTCTGGGTGATAAAATCCAATATAAATTGATAAAACGTTTTCATCTTGAATACTGATTAGAACATTGTTAATACTTAAATCTTTTACTGTATGAGTTTCTATTCCCTGAGATGCATCACTTGGTATTACGGTTTCTCCTAAATCAGGAATTGGATATTCAATTAAGTCGCTTTCTCCTGGGTTTTCAGAATAAATTCCATATTTAATCATAAATTTGTCATCTTGATTTTTTGCCCCACCAACATGATACATTGAATATCCTAGTCTCTGTTCAATTATTAATTGACGACTTGTACCATCTTTTAAGGAACAAGTCACGGTATGTGTTATGGTTTTATCTGAATCATCTACTTTTCTTTGATAAGTGGCATGTGTTAATCCTATTTTGATAAAGTCATCTTGAATTGTTTTTGTTAAATTATTTTTATATGAAATAATTTCTTGTTTATAACCTTCTAATATTCTTTTATCATTATATATTGATACTGTATTATACATCGATACACTTATCATAACAATTATAACAAAGCAAAGTAGAACTTCTATAGTAGTGATTCCTTTATTATTTAATTTTTTGTTTATCATTAGCGGCTCACCTCGATTGTTGAATAGGAATAATAGTCATTACTATCTTTTTGATGATGAATGCTTATTATTACACGGTATTTCGCATGATTTACTGATTCTATTTTATAATCTGGAAGGAGTTCTATATAATCTTTAAATCCGCTTCTAAAAATTTTCTTTGTGGCTTTTTGGGTACATTTTGTGATTATATCACTACTTGCTGTATTTCCTTTGCACCTATTTATATAATTTTGTTCGTTTCCTACTTCTTCATATGATTTATACGCGTTATTTTCTACTGTTGTTTTAAACCAAATGTTTCCATCTGGACCGGCTAAACGATACTTTGTGATATAGATTTCACAAAGATTTCCCTGGTCAGTACAGTTTTCTATTTCTAAATTTTGAACAAGATTTATACAAGCTTCTCTTTTTTCAGTTTCATCTATATCACTGCATTCAAATCTGGCATAGCCTTTATTTCTAAACCATTCAGCTTTTGTATCTATTTTGTAAGATCCATCTTCTATGAATCTTTTTATCAAATATGCTGCATATTTTCCATCAACATCGTCATATGTTTCTCTTTTTTCGTATTCACCAATTAATGGGTAAAAATTGACATATAGCATTGTAAAGATTGTCATTAAAAATACTGTTACTACAAGTGTTTCAGCTAGTACAAATCCTGAAGTTGAATTTTTTTCCATTTTCCAATTCACGCTCCTTGATATTTTACTAAATTTATTATATAATAATATTTAGTAAAATACCATAGAAAGTAGATAAGGGGTTGAAATGATGGTTCAATTTGATGTCAAGCGTCTCCAAAAGGGAACCGAAAGTTTCATGGTGTCTTTTGATTTTACAAAGACTCCAATTACTCAGATTGCAGATTATATTATAATAGCTGCATCTAAAAATAATGCATCTGATATTCATTTCGATCCTAGAGAAGACGGAATGATGGTTCGTTTTCGTATTGATGGAGATTGTCAAGATTATACTTTTATTCCTAAAGTTTATGAAAAGAATTTAGCAACTCGTCTTAAACTTCTTGCTAATATGAATATTACAGAGTCTAGGCTTCCTCAAGATGGTGCTATTAAAGGAATTTTTGGGGATACTTACTTGGATATGCGTGTTTCGGCTTTACCATTAAACGAAGGAGAAAAGATTGTTGTTCGTATTTTAGATTATTCCCGAAGCTTAGAGGGTGTTGATACATTAGGCTTCCATCCTAAAAATTTGGAAAAGGTAAGAAGAATGATGGAAATTCCTAATGGAATTATTTTAACAACTGGGGCTACTGGTTCTGGTAAATCTACTACTACTTATTCTATTTTGCAAGAACTTAATAAACCTGAAACAAATATTATTACTGTTGAAGATCCAATAGAGATGAATATTGAAGGAATTAACCAAGTTCAGGTTAATTCTGAAATTGGTATGACTTTTGCTGCTGCTCTTCGTTCTATTTTAAGACAGGATCCTAATATTATTCTTATCGGAGAGATTCGTGATTCTGAGACAGCACAAATTGCAGTTCGTGCATCTATTACTGGTCACTTAGTTTTATCTACTATCCATACTAATAATACTTTATCTACTGTTGAACGTTTACTTGATATGGATGTTGAAAGATATTTATTATCTTCTGCTTTATCGGGTATTATTTCTCAAAGACTTGCAAAAATGTTATGTCCTAATTGTAGATACCAAAGAGAAACAACAAAATATGAGAAAAAAGTTTTTAAAAAATATATGAATATGGATGTTGCTCTTGTTTGGGATGCTAATCCTAAAGGGTGTGATCAATGTAGACATGGTTATCATGGGCGAATTGCTATACATGAAGTTTTGGAGCTTACCGATGATATTCGGGCGGCTCTTAGTAATGAAAAAATGGAGAAAAAAGATATTGCAAAATTGGTCTATGATGGAAAGACTATTACAATGTTACAGGATGCTCTAATTAAATGTTTAGAGGGAATTACTTCTTTTGAAGAAGTTTATCGTACAATTGAAATTGAAAATGAGGATGATGATAATTACGAGCATGAAGTTGCGACTGAGATTAAGAATTCTATTCCAAAAGATCCTGTAGTCACTACTGATGATGGCTTATTAGAGTTTTCTAGTAAGGAAATTCCTGGAAAAGCAGTTAATAATAGTGCTTCTAGTACTGTTCCAATTCAAAATGTTAATAATGCTTCTAATACCGTTCC
>CADBNY010000012.1 GCA_902796215.1 uncultured Erysipelotrichaceae bacterium
GACTTACTGAATTATTCTTGCTTCTTGAAGAATTGAAAAAAACAATAAGAAAAGGCTGGAACGATAAATGTATTAAAAGAAACAGAATAGAAAGTGTAGCAGAACACATATATGGTTGTCAAATGCTTGCTTATGCAATGCAATCAGAATTTAATTATGACATTGATATTAGTAAAGTAATATTAATGCTCGCCATTCACGAAATAGGAGAAACAATAATTGGCGATTTAACTCCAAAAGATATTGGGCCTGAAGATAAGTCAAAAATAGAACTAGAAGCGATAAAAGAAATATTAAAAGATGTACCAAATAAAGATGTAATACTTAATCTATATTTAGAATTTGAAGCAAAAGAAACAAAAGAAGCAAAATTTGCATACCAGATAGATAAATTAGAATGTGACATTCAAGCAAAATTATATGATCAAGAGGGATGCTTTTCTGAATTATTTAAAGAAAAAGACTCTTTCTCAAAATCATGGATTGGTTTCGACAAAAAAAGAATCCCATATGACAGAAATTTCTCTATGGTTATTGATTATTTATTGCAAAAAGATATTTCTATTAAAAAACATAGTGAAAACAAAGTTGAAAATGTTCTTAGCTTTTACATTACCACAAATAAGTTGAAAAACATACAAAGAAGTGGAGAAAAAGTTTGGAAAATTAAAAAAGAACGTTATGGTAGCATTGCAGAACATATTTATAGTGTAGAAATGCTAGCATTATTAATATATATGTTTTATGGAATTAATGTTGATATTAAGCACGTTATCAGTCTAATAAGTCACCATGAAACGGGAGAAATAGAAATAGGAGATATCCCAGCATTGTTAAAGACAAGTGATAATAAAGAAGAAGAAATGATAAAAGCGAAGAAAATTAATTCACTTTTATCAAATAATAAATTGTTGGATAGCCAAACAGATGAATATAATCAGGAACAAACTAAAGAAGCAATTTATTCAAAACTGTGTGATAAATTAGCCCCAGATATTATAAGTAAAGTGTGTGACCAAGAAGGATTAGTAGATTTAAATGATCAAAAGAACAATCCAGTCATAAATAACCCAATAGTTTCAAGATTCTTTTTAGCAGGAGCATCATTTTCTCAGATTTGGATAGGCTATGGACAAGAAGTATATAAATATCCAGATCCATTTATGAGAATTTCAAAGTATGTTAATGAACATACAATAGTCAGGAAGACTCTTAAAAGAAAAAAACTGTTATACCAAAATAATAGTGCTATAATGTAAATTGTTCTAAACACTTAGCAGTATTGTTGAAAGAAAATAAGGAGGTATATAATCAATGAAAAAAATTTCAGATGAAGATACATATAATGCCAAAGTAGATATTGTTACATATCCTAATAACATCAAAAATTATTCAGAAGAAAGAGAAGATTATACAGAATTAGCTTTGACAGCAATCAAACAAAAGGCAGATGTAATTCAATATATTTCGCCATCATACAGGGATTACTCAATATTATGTGAAGAAGCGATTAATCAAGAATTTAGAACTTTCCTATTAATAAAAGATAACGCAAGTAATTATAAAGAATTAGGTATAAATGTAATTACAAATCATCCATTTTTAGTAGAATTTCTATCTAAGAAAACAAAGTATTATTTTTTCTTTTGGGAACTTGCTATTTCTATAGATGATAGGGTTTTATGGTACATACATGAATCAAAAAAAGAATTATTCCCACTAATCGAGAAAAAAATCCAACAAAACCCTTTAGCAATTTCTTTCGTAGATAGAGGAATTTCTATATACAGTAAATTATGTAATATAGCATATAATAAAAATAAAGAATCAATAACATGTATGAACATAAATTGTGTTGATAAAAATCTAGTTTTTGAAATTATCCATAAAGAACCTAAAAAAATTAAATATTTAGATAGGAATAAAGACTATTATAAAGAAGCGCAAAAATTCGCTTTAAGTTTAAATGGGCAATTGATAAAAAGCATTCATTCTTTATCTATAGAAGATAATCTTGACTATTTCTTCGAGTTAATTGATATAGCTGTAAAAAACTCTCCAGAGATAGTAGATTATTCAATAGTAATCAAAGCATTATGCCTAGAAAATAGGCGAAGAAAAATGAAACTATTAAATACCCCAAATATATTAGGAAACGGATTATATAATTTATTAAATGAAATAGATGAAGAGTACAAATTATTATCAGAAGAATATTCAAAGGCATTATTAAAAGAAAGAGAAAAAAATAATATACATTCAAATCCTACTTCTGATTGTTCAATAGTTAAATTAAAAGTAGGGAAATAGAATTTTATAAGAAATGATTTACAATAATATTTATCCATAATATAATATAGGACAAAGGGATGATAAAATGAAAAATATAAAGCGACGAAATACCAATGAAAGAATAGCAAAAGAAATGGCTAAATATATTGAAGAGTTAAAACATTTATATGAAATAAATCCAGAACTTGCAAGAGAAAGAAGTAAAGAATCATTAATAGCTTCGGGAGTTTTAGATAAAGATGGTACTCCAAAAGAAAATATTGTTGATAATCCACATACAGGGATTGAAAAAACAACGAGCAAACCGAAAATTATGATAAAGAAATCATTGATATAGCTGAAAAAAATAAACTGCTAACAATAATTGGTTAGTAGTTTTTTTAACAATATAATTATAAAATATTTTTAGATTTTAACCATTTTTTTACGTTAAATAGTTTATCTTTCAAATCTCCACGCTTTGGAAATACTCTCTAAATAGTATTATGATATAGTTCATCAAAAAACAACTATGAAAAATCAATACCTATTGACATACTTCTTTTAATTGTTATACAATCAACTTAGATAAAGAAAGGATACGACAAAAAGATGAGAGCAAACGAAAATCAAAAAAACCAATCTGATTATTTTTCAATACTAGAAGTAATTGATAAAATATTTCCACCAATTGGAGAATTTGATTATACAAAAATATCAACTGATGAATTGATAACAAGATTTGAATCAAAAATTAAAGAAATTCCTTACACAATACCTTCTGAAAGAATAGCAAGTATAAGAGAAGAAATAAAGTCAAAACACAACGACATCTACGGAAAGATTGACCACGTTTCAAAAAAAAGTGAATCAATAAATGATTTCAATCAAAGAAATTATGTTATTCAAAATTATGTATCATCTTTAAAAAATATTGTTATATACAAAATATGTAATGAATATTTAAAATATCTATATAATGGAGAAGGAAATAATCAATATAATAATCTTTATATAGGTAATATTAACAATATAAGAAAATACATCGCCTCAACACTAAATGTAACAAAAGAAGCAGCTGATGATGGATATCACTTAAAGTGGGAAAATATTACTAAAGATATCTTATTTCATCTTGGAATAAATCCATATAAAAAAGAGTCATTAAGCTCTAGCGATTTTTTAATCAATCTATCAGAAAAAATTAAAAATATTTTTGATAGCACTATAAGATATAATGAGTATTTTTATACAGAAAAAGGCCCACAAACAATTGAAGAAATAGCAGATAAGATTACAGAATTTATATTAAATTTATTATCATATGATACACCAATAAATATAGAAGACTATCAAAATTATTTTAGCAATCCTCAAAGCACTTTATCAGCTACAATAAAACATTAATGCATAGTAAAAAAATACAAAAAAAGTAAAATTAATAATCTAGACAAGAAAACATTAAAAAGACATTTTTTCATCAGGAACAAAATAATTTTTTATAAAAAATAGCGGTTGAATTAGTAAAATTTCATGTTTTACATAAATAGTAATTTATGATAAAACAGCATGTATAAAAAGAAAAGGAGATTTTATGAAACTGTTTTTAATATTTTTACTTTGTTTCTTTATCCTATTTATTTATTGTGCACTAAAACTCGCTCATGAATGTGATGAAATAATAGACTCTAAACAATTAGAAAAAGAAAAAAAGAAGATAGAATCAAGAAAAAAATGATTGCTATCTTTTTTTTATAGAGAAATTTTTGTATAATAAAAATTGGTGATAACATGAAAAGAAGCGAAGTTGATCGTAACAAACTAAGCCCTATGATGCAACAATATATGGATATAAAAGATAAATACGAAGATTGTATTATATTTTTTAGACTCGGAGATTTTTACGAAATGTTTTTTGACGATGCAATCTTAACATCTAGAATACTAGAGCTAACTTTAACAGGAAAACAAGCAGGATTAGAAGAAAAAGTCCCAATGTGTGGGATTCCTCATCATGCATATGCATCATATGTAGATGAGCTAATTGATAAAGGCTACAAAGTTGCTATTTGTGAACAATTAGAAGACCCAAAAGAAACCAAAGGAATGGTTAAAAGAGATGTTATTCAAGTTGTTACTAAAGGAACTAGACTAGACTCTAGCTTAGACTCGAAAAGTAATAATTACATTGCCAACATTTATGATTTTTCATATTGCTATGGCATTAGTTATGCTGATGTTTCAACTGGAGAAGTATATGCTATTCTAGTGGAAGGAGAACAGGATAGCGTCATACAAGAAATAGCAAAAAAAGGTTTTAAAGAAGTTCTTGTCAGTGAAACAATTGATAGAACCATTGTGGATACATTAAGAAAAAAATATGATATCTTAGTATCTATCGAAAAAGATTTATTAGAGAGCAATGAATATGCATATATTTATAAAGATATTGAAGATATAAGAATTATAAAAACTCTTCAACACCTACTTTATTATATCGTAGAAACAAAAAAAGGTAATCTTCATCATCTACAACCATGCCAAATAATTAAAAACTCAATGTACTTAGAATTTGACATTAATACAAAGAAAAATCTAGAATTAGTAGAAACATTAAGAAACAGAGAAAGACAATATTCATTATTATGGCTCTTAGACAAATGCAAAACTGCCATGGGCAGCCGCTATTTAAAAAATAGTATCTTAAATCCTTTAACAAACAAAAAAGAAATAGAAAGACGATATGACATGGTATCTCTTCTTAGTACAGAATTTATTCTAAGAGATGATTTAATCAAATGTTTA
>CADBNY010000013.1 GCA_902796215.1 uncultured Erysipelotrichaceae bacterium
AACATAAAAAGTAGGATTTTATTCCTACTATATTACCATTCAATAATATTTAAATTATCAAATCTTTCACTCCAACTTTTCGCTTTTTTGTTATATATATCTTTTGCACTATATTCATGTTTTATTGGCCTTATTGTTCTACTATATATGTCGCTTAATCCATATGGAGCATATATTTTGATATTATTATTTTCTTTTGTAATTCCAATAGCATGCACAGTTGCAATCCACTTATTAATTGCATCTTCTGAATTCATATATTGCTTAACATCTATATTAAACTTTTCTTTTTGCCATAAATGCATCCTTGCTTCATTTGATACATCTATCTCATAATTATATCCTTTTCTCATACAATAATCTTTTATTAGATTATAATAATATATATCCGTATCAGCTGATAAATCACTATTGTTATAATATATAATATCAATATCCTTGATTCCATAATTTAATGGCTTTTTATCATAATAATTCCATATAGTTTGAAAAACACTTCCAGCAGCAATATAATAATTAGGTAATTCTAATTCATAAACATAATTTAGAATATCCATTAATTCAGTATTCTGTTCTAATATTGAGATCATACTTTTTATTTGTTCATCAATAGTTTTATGTTGCATAATAATCACCTCGTTTTTATAAAAAATAGACTCCTATCACCACATCTTAAATTCTATGGTATTTTTTTTCATTTATTTGGATTACGTCTTCTATTTAGTTGCTTAACTAATTGTTCTGACTTCTTAGCTTCGAAATTAGAATACACTGGAAATTCAGATAATATAAACTTTTCAGAATATTTTACTAACTCATCATATCTTGCAATATTTTCTGTTTTAAAATCCGAACTTAAAACATAGTAATCATGCATACTTCCTTGTGTTTTATTATCACATATCATTATTCTTACCTTCGTTACTATTTCTTTAGCATACAACAATCCTCTTTCAACAATAATACCTTGATTATAATTACTTAAATCTATATATTCGCTATGAATATTAACTTTATAATATTTTTTCATCATTATTGCCTTCTTTCCACAAAAGTTCCTGCAGCATAATTAATACATTAATTCCCAAATTATTTTTCACATATTATAGTAATTTTTAACCATTTTTATTAGCTATATATGTAAGATAAAACCTTATAAATAAAGGTTTCTTTAAAGAATTGCTATAAATAATCAAATATTAATATATATCAGAACATATGGATATTACTATTCTTAACACAATATAATACTATCTATTACATCTTTAATTTTAATTATTTTCAATTTCTACAGTTTCATCATTAATAACATTCAATAGCTCATCAATCAAATTTTCTTTTTCAATTATTTCTAATTTTAATTTTTTCTTTATTTTCTTACATGCTTACCTGTTTCTGCTTCATAATTATTAATTTCTCTTTGAAGAGCAAAAATTTTTTCATTTAGGTTATCACGCATTTCTGTTAAATGTTTCAATTCTTCTAATTTAGCTAAAATAATCTCCACATCATTTTTAGAACGCTTGTCCTCCTCCAACTTTTTTAAATAATTAATGTAAAAAGCTCGCAAATTTGAACAGTAAGAATTTTCCGGCAGTCTTTCTAATATATATTTCATATCTATTACTCCACCAAACCAGTCCATTCTGTTTAGAGCAAAACGCGCTGACTGAGGATCTTGTTTTACGAGTCCCAAGGCTAGAATATCCTTAGATAAACATCTTTCTAAATCACTTTTAATATATTTTTTTTGTAATAAATCACCATTAACTAATGGTTCATTCAAGTACGCATTTCTAAGTACATGAATCATAGCAGTATAAATATTTCTTGTTGCAAAATAAAATATTTCTGGATCAGCATTAATAAGGTCTTCTACCGTAATGATTCCTTTTTTTTCTAAATATCCCAAAATTTGCGCTGTAGAAGAAGAATTTGAAGAACTTGAAAATAATACGTTATCATCTTTTAGTTTAGTTTTAATATCCATTTGAATACACATCCTTTCAGCCATAACAATATTATACTATAAACTTATTCCTTTTCAAAATAAAAAGATATGATTAATTCACATCTTTAGCTTTTTTCTTTATTACTATGAAGGTTACTATAATTATTATTAATAGTAATGATATAGCCGAACAAATAATGATCAATTTACTACCAGAAGTATCTTCTTTTTCTATAGCAGATGATCTATGACTATCAGTATCATTAATTTGATCTTTAATTTTATTCACACCAATTAAATTTTGATCATGAACCCATCCTTCAACTGTCCCATCTGTTACGTAAACATATGCCCCATAATAATATGATGCTTTTACTTTAGAATTTCCTGGAATATTACCAATTTTAGTAATAGGAGTAGGATCAGAAAAAACATCAGTACCATCAGAAGAAACTTCACAATCAATTTTATTTATTTGATGGGCTTTTTTGATATCAAACTTTTCTTTTAACTCATACGTACCACTGCGAACACTATCTGCATTTTCACCATTACTTAAAATTACTTTATAACCAACATCTGCTACAAAACACTCTTCAAATGTAGAACCCTTTTCTAGATAGATTTCTTTAGGAGATTCACTCATTGAACCAACTATAGCTTCAGTATCTTGCGTTGTAATATAAGTAAGATGATCAGTACATACAGCTGCATTTACGTTAATTGAACTAAACATTACAATTCCCACTATTAATAAAAATATTTTCTTCATATTATCACCTCCTTTACTTAATTATCATTATATTTCATAATAGTATAAATTTTCAATTAATTCTTGTTCATTTGGTAAAAAAATCGTCTATTATCAGCAAATTCATATTAGTTTTATTTTCATCATTCATTTTGTATTTTTATCTATCCAATTTAAGAATTCTTGGTTCGCATTTATTATCTCACAAGAAGATATTTCAGCCACTTCATAGTCATGTATATTTTTTATTTCATTTTCTATTTCATTAAATAAATTATCTTTTGTTCTAAATTCTAATTTATATTCATCACATTCTTCTAATTCATTATTCCACCAATATTTAGAATGTACTTTTGATAGTTGACTACCAGCTATCAATTTTTTATCTAATAAATTACTTATTATTTTATTAGCTATTTCTTCATTATTACAAAGTGTTGTTATAATTACATATTTATTCATATTTTTTATTTCCTTTCTTTACATTTAATATTGCTATGAAAGTTGATAAAATTGAAATAACATTAGAAACTATACCAGATATAGATAGTACAAATATATTATATACTAACCAAAGAAAGTAACAAAAGAAAGCAGCTTTTTTTATTTTAATTTCATTACCATTCCAAATACAGATAATATATATCATAGCAGCAAGTAACGGTAAAATTGATAAGATATTATTATAAGCAAAAATAGTTGCAATTACATATACTATAATAAATAATATCAAATAAATTATATTAGATAATTTAGGATGTTTTTCTTTGAGAATAATAAAATAATCCCTAAATATTGCTAATAACTTTGTCACACATCCACTAAAAGCATTCAATAATAAATAATGAATTAGATTTAATATATTTGATATTATCATATTGCCTAGAATAGTTTTTTTGTCTTTTCTATGATATGCAATTAATGAAAACAAAAAAGCAATAAAACCTATAATTTGTGCTACAATGTATATCAAATAAATCACCCCTTTTTTTACTGATTATAATCAACAATTATCGCCATATTAATTCCTAAGTTTTTTTACTTAAAATCATTCTTTTTATGCTACATTTACCAAATTTTAATATTTTTTAATATAACTTCAAGTTTCTCCTTATATTATAATGTTTCAAGACTGTTCCTAATTAAATTGCAATTAAATAATTTATATTATTTTCACTTTAATT
Organism: uncultured Erysipelotrichaceae bacterium; assembly: GCA_902796215.1. GTDB lineage: Bacteria > Bacillota_I > Bacilli_A > RF39 > UBA660 > UBA3789. The sequence continues at coordinate 3,887 of CADBNY010000013.1, forward strand.
TATTTCAATAACATCTAAATCTTTTGGAACAATTACGTTATTATCAAAATATTTTCTTGCTTCTTTTTTATAAAGAATATCTTTATCATTAGAATGTGTATCTTCTGTATGATACAAGATAAGATTTTTAATATTTAATCCTTTTAAATTTTCACATGTATATTTAACTGTTGAATGCTTTTTCTCATAGGGTTTAAAAATTTCCTTATCAGCATCTAAACAAAATGCTTCATGCATTACATAATCTTTATTTTTAATCAAATCATATAATTTTGTATTTAGGGTTTCATCACCTAAAAAGACAAGTGTTTTTCCATTATCAAAAGTTGTTTCAAATCCATACAATTTATTTTTGCTTGCTTTTAAGTCAACAAATTTATATTTTTGATTATTAATAGCTAATTCATCTCCATCATCTACAACAACTATATTTACGTAAATTCCTATCAAATCAACATAAACATCTGGATATAAATGTTTATAAATATCTTTTATTGCAACAGCAACTTCATCATTACAGTATATATTGAATTTTCCTGTATAAATCCCATCTTTATACATACCCGTCAATATTTTTAATAACCAAAATAATCCTAATAAATGATCAGTATGTGTGTGTGAGATAAACACATCATGAATATCTGTGAGTTTAATACCCGCCAATTTTAAATTTTTAACTATATCAGCACCTCCACCAGCATCTACTAAGAATTTGTCATTTACTACAAAACATGTATTATATAATTCATGAACAAATCCATGACCTGTTCCAATCATTGTTATTTTATTCATATTACATCATCTTTCCTTCTAATTTAAAATATATAAAAGTGATACAAATTAGTACCACAAGTTTTCCCAAAAATATGCAAATTTTAACCTGTTTTTCATTTATTAAAGCATGCAAAAAGCTCTTCTTTTATGAGAATTTTGTTAGTACATAAATATTAATATCAATTATCGCTATTTTGCTTAAATTTATAATTTTTTATTAATTTTCTACTTTTTCATATACTCTTTATATCGCTTTATAAAATTTTCAAAACTTTTTGTTAGTTTTTCTAATTCTTCTAAATTATTACTATCCCTATATTTTCCATTTATTTC
>CADBNY010000014.1 GCA_902796215.1 uncultured Erysipelotrichaceae bacterium
GCGGCTTGTACTGTCGTTTCGATAAAAGGGTTATAGATTCATCAAAACGATAGTTTTATTATTTTATTCTTATTGGATATTTACCTGTAAAGCACCCATTACATATTTTTAAACCATCTACTATTTGCGGAAGTCTTTCTACTTTTAGATATTCTAAACTATCTGATCCAATAATCTTTCTTATTGCTTCTTTATCATGATTAAATGTAATTAATTCATCTTTTTTTGGTACATCAATTCCAAAATAACAAGGACAAATGAATGGTGGTGAACTGATTCTAATATGGATTTCTTTTGCACCTGCTTCTTTTAAAAGATTAATTATTTCTTTAATGGTTGTTCCTCTAACTATAGAATCATCTATTAATATTATTCTTTTATCTTTTACTACTTCTTTTAAAACATTTAATTTTATTTTGACTGCAATAGTTCTTTCACTTTGTTCTGGTTTGATAAAAGTTCTTCCTATATAACTATTCTTAACAAAGGCTTCTGTGAATGGTATATTTGATCTTTTTGCATATCCTTTTGCGCCAATATTACCGGAATTTGGTACACCTACAACTAAATCAGCATCAACATACGAATCTTCAGCTAAGAATTCCCCGGCTTTAAATCTTGCTTTATAGACGCTTATATTATCTATATAACTATCTTCTCTAGCAAAATAAATATATTCAAATATACATCTTCCTCTTCTAGATTCAGATATGACATTTTCTTTATTCGATTCTATTCCATCTTTTGAAATTGTTATTATTTCTCCTGGTTCAACATTTCTTATAAAAGTAGCTCCTATTGTATCTAAAGTACAAGTTTCACTTGAAAGAATATAACTATTATCTTTTTTACCTAAACATAATGGTTTAAAACCATGAGGATCCCTAACTCCAATTAATTTTTGAGGAGATGATATTATTAATGAGTATGCTCCTTTTATTATTTTCATTGTTTTAGAAATTGCAGCTTCAATACTATCTGATCTAACTCTTTCTTTCGCAATGTAATAAGCTATTACTTCTGAATCAATCGTGGTATGAAATATAGCACCATTTTTTTGAAGGTTTTCCTTTAAAATTTTTGTATTTATTAGGTTACCATTATGTGCTACTGCTAGAGTTCCTTTGATGTAGTTTAATGCTAATGGTTGGGCATTTTCTTTTATACTTTCACCTGTAGTAGAATACCTGACATGTCCAATACCTAAATTTCCTTCTAATTTTTTTAATATTTCTTTATTGAAGACTTGTGATACTAATCCCATATCTTTGTAACACTTTATGTTTTTCTCATCTAAATTAGTATTACTAACGGCAATACCACAGCTCTCTTGACCACGATGTTGTAATGACAATAAAGCATAATATATTGTATTGCTTACACTATTACCATCTAAATCATAGATACCGAATACCCCACATGCTTCTTTTATTTCTCTTTTCATTTTATACACTTTCTATAACTATATTATTATTTATTTTCAATACTTGCTTTTATAAATGAATCAAATAATGGTGCTGGTTTTAGAGGACGAGATCTAAATTCTGGATGAAATTGAGATGCGATAAAATGTTTTAGCTTTGGTAATTCGATTATTTCAACTAAATCAGCTTTTTCGTTTACACCTGAAAAAACCATTCCTTTTGACTCTAATAATTTCATATATTTATTATTAAACTCATAACGATGACGATGCCTTTCGAGTATCTTTTCACTATTATAATCTTTATAAGCTAATGTATTCTTTGTTATAGCACATTCATAATTTCCTAAACGTAATGTTCCACCCATATTAACTACTGACTTTTGATCAGCCATTAAATCAATGATTGGTTCTTTTGTATTAGCATCGAACTCTGTTGAATTAGCATCTTTGATTCCACAAACATTTCTAGCGAATTCTATTACAGCAAGTTGCATTCCTAAACAAATACCTAAAAATGGGATATCGTTTGTTCTAGCATATGTAATTGCTTTTATTTTACCATTAATTCCTCTAGTTCCAAATCCTCCTGGAACAAGAATACCTTTAGAATTTTTAAATACTTCTTTTAGATTGACTTTATCATCCTCTAATTTTTCTGAATCTATCCAATTAATATTGATCTTTGTATTATATTTATATCCTGCATGTTTTAATGACTCAGCGACTGATATATAGGCATCATGTAATTCTACATATTTACCAACTAAGGCAATTTCTATTTCTTTATCTAAGTTATTAACTGTTTTAATTAAATTTTTCCAATCTGATAAATCTGCTCTTTTTATTGGTAAACCAAATTGTTTTAAGATAATTTCATCTATTTTTTGTTCATAGTAATTAATTGGTATCTCATAAATATTATTTACATCAATAGAATCAATTACATGTTCTTTTGGAACTGAACAAAACAATGATAATTTTTCTTTTATATGATCTCCTGTATTATAAGGAGCACGACATACTAAAGCATCTGGCCTAATACCCATATTTCTTAAATCTCTAACACTATTTTGGGTTGGCTTTGTTTTTAATTCATTAGATCCAAATATATAAGGTATTAGAGTACAATGAATAAAGAATGTTTCACTACTTCCCCTTTCGTATTGTATTTGTCTTAATGCTTCTATAAATGGTTGACTTTCAATATCTCCAACTGTGCCACCAATTTCAGTAATAACTATATCAGCTCCACTTGAATGACCTGCTTCATAAACTTTATTTTTTATTTCATTAGTTATATGTGGAATCATTTGAACAGTGGCTCCTAAATAGTCACCATGTCTTTCTTTATCAATTACTGATTTAAAAATTTTACCACTTGTAATGTTTGAAGAATAATTTAGTTCTTCATCTATAAATCTTTCGTAATGGCCAAGGTCTAAATCTGTTTCACAACCATCGTAGGTTACAAATACTTCGCCATGTTGGATAGGATTCATAGTACCAGGATCAACATTAAAGTATGGATCAAACTTTTGCATAAATACTTTATATCCTCTAGATTTTAATAATAAAGCAACACTACTAGCTGTAATCCCCTTTCCTAAGCCTGAGACAACTCCTCCTGTTACAAAAATATATTTTGTCATAAAAATACCTCCAATGGTATAATTATAATTTTATTTTGTAAAGAATTATAGAATTATATTTTAATAAATGTTATAATACAATTGTTAGTGCCCCCATAGAGGTTTTTTTAATAAAAAACTAGATTTCTAGTCTTTAATTTATTATTTAGATTTTTTAGCTTGTTTTTCTTTTTTTCTTTTATAATTGATGGAATCATTTCAAAAAATACAAATTTAATCATAATTACAAAAAATAATAATATTGATAAAATGTATAAATAAGCATAACCTACATAAAAAATATGTAATCCAATATTAGTAGAATATAATTGATACATAACTTTTTTATTATCTATTTTATAAATAACATCCGTA
>CADBNY010000015.1 GCA_902796215.1 uncultured Erysipelotrichaceae bacterium
ACTACCAAGTGTCGTTGATACAGAAAAACAACTACCAAGTGTCGTTGATACAGAAAAACAACTACCAAGTGTCGTTGATACAGAAAAGCAGCTTCCAAGTCTCGTTAAAACAAAAGAACCTCCAACTCCACCAACGCCAGATCCAATTCCAGACCCAACACCAAAGCCAGTGATACCAACGCCAATTCCAACACCAACGCCAACTCCAACACCAACTCCAGATCCAACTCCAACACCAAAGCCAGATCCAGATCCAAAACCAGTAATACCGACGCCAATTCCAACGCCAACGCCAACTCCAACTCCAACACCAGATCCAAAACCAGAGCCAGTGGTACCAGTAATACCAACGCCAATTCCAACCCCAACTCCAACACCAACACCAACGCCAACGCCAACTCCAACTCCAACTCCAACTCCAACGCCAACACCAACACCAATGCCAACACCAACACCAACGCCAACACCAACGCCAACGCCAACACCAACGCCAACGCCAACACCAACGCCAACACCAACACCAACGTCAACGTCAACACCAACGCCAATTAGTAATTCAACAGATGAATACAGTCCAATACCAAAAACAGGAATAAATAATAGTAATAAATTTGACTATATTCCATCACTTGCTATAGGAGCAACTTTAGGAGCCGGAATTGGATTAGCAGGGAAGCTTGCAGAAGATAAAAAAGAAGAAAAAGAAAATAAGAATGGAGAAAAAGAAAATGAATGATAAATTTTTACCAATAGGAAGTGTAGTAAGATTAAAAAATGGCGAAATGAGACTTATGATTGTAAGCTATTTAATCTTTTCAGCAGGAACTGAAAAAAATAAGAAAATGTATGATTATGGAGGATGTGGATTTCCTGAAGGCATTATAGAAAGCAAATATGCAGTTGGATTTAATCACGAAGATATTGAAGAAGTTGTTTTTAAAGGACTAGTAGATGAAGAACAAGAAAAATTTAACCAAGTATTGATTCAAAATGAAGCTAATATCAAAAAGATTTTTGAAGAAAATAAACCAGAATAATTTTTATATAGAATGTTTATGATTTTAGCAAGTAGTAGTAAGGAAATTTATGAATGCAAAACAGATAGAATTTGATTAAAAATAAGTCTATCTGTTTTTTTAGATTTCATGTCGTTTATTTGTTATAAAAAAACTTTACCCATTAACAAAATAAATCTCTAATAATCCAATGAGTAAATGATTTATAATTTAATATATCAAAAAGATTAGAAGAAAAATTACCCTTTTTCGCTTCTTTGTTTGTTTATTACTCAAATATGTTATATAATCTTATAGAAGGGGAGATACCATGAAATTATCAGTAAAAAAAGAATCAAAACTTTTAGAATATCTTTATGAAAACTTAGATATGCCAAAAAAAAGAATTAAACAATATTTAACTCATGGCTCAATTTTTGTAAATAATAATAAAATAACTCAGTATAATTATAAAATACTTCCAGGTATGAATATCATTATTGATACAGCAAATAAAAATACCAAAGAATTACCATTTGATATTATATTTGAAGATGATCATATCATTGTTGTAAATAAACCAAGCGGTCTATTAACAATTGCGACCAATAAAGAAAAAGAAAAAACTTTATATCACATTGTAAGAGAATATCTAGTAAGAAAAAATAAAAATGCAAGAGTATTTATTGTTCATCGCCTAGATAAAGATACTAGTGGAATTGTTATTTTAGCAAAAGATGAAAAAACAAAAAATAAACTTCAAGAAGATTGGAATAAAACAGTAAAACTAAGAGAGTATACAGCAATAATTCATGGAACCTTAGATAAAAATGAAGGAAAAATTATTCAAAGATTAAAAGAAACAAAAACAGGACTTGTTTATTCAACAAAATCAGAAGAAGGAAAAGAAGCTATAACAAATTACAAAGTAATAAAAGAAACAACAAAATATAGTATGGTATCAATCAAAATAGAAACAGGAAGAAAAAATCAAATAAGGGTAGCTTTTAATACAATAAAGCATCCTATTGTAGGAGATAAAAAATATAATGAAAAAGACAAAGAAAACAGATTATACTTACATGCAAATCGCTTAAAAATATATTATCCAGAAATAAAAAAAGATATATTATTTGAAACAGCTATTCCAAATGAATTTAAAAAGATAATGAATAAAGGTGATTAAATGCACAAAAAAAGAAAAAGAAAAAAAACATTAAAAAGACTATTTCTTTTAATAACTATTTTTCTAATTGCAATAGGATTATATTACTATTGGAATGAAAATAGCAATCAACCACCAAAAGAATTAAATAAAAGCAAAGAAGAAATAAATAAAAATAAAATAAAAGATAAAGAAATAAATAATTCACTTTTTAAAGAATATTATGATGAAGCAGAAAAACTAGTAAACAAAATGACTTTAGATGAAAAGATAGGGCAATTATTTTTAGTTCGATATAATATAAATGAGATTGAAATTCAGAAAGACTATTTTCCAGGTGGATACATCCTCTTTGGAAAAGATTTTGAAAACCAGACGAAAGAAAGCATAAAACAAGAGATTGATAATAATCAAAAAATAAGTAAATATCCATTAATAATAGGAGTAGATGAAGAAGGCGGATATGTCACCAGAGTAAGTAGATATCCAAATTTTCGAAAAGAAAAATTTGCCTCTCCTAAGTATTACTATGAACAAGGTGGATATGAATTATTAGAAAAAATGGAAACAGAAAAAATAACACTATTAAAAGAAATAGGAGTCAATTTGAATTTAGCACCAGTTGCAGATATTTCAACAAATGAAAATGATTTTATCTATAACCGTGCTTTTGGAAAATCAGCTCAAGAAACAGCAGAGTTTGTTGAAAAAATGGTAGAATATGCGAATAAAAATCATATAAATTCTTGCTTAAAACATTTTCCGGGATATGGAAATAATAAAGATACCCACACAGGAATAGCAATAGATAATCGAACTTATGAATCTTTTGTAGAAAATGATTTTTTACCATTTAAAAGTGGAATAAAAGCAAATGTTCCCAGCATATTAGTATCACATAACATAATAAATTCCATGGACAAAACTTCACCAGCATCTCTAAGCCCCATTGTGATAAAAGAATTGAGAGAAAACTTAGAGTTTACAGGAATCATTATGACAGATGACTTAGTAATGGACGCAGTAAAAGAATATGTAGAAAAAGATGAGGCAGCAACAAAAGCAATAAATGCTGGAAATGATATGATTATAACAAGTGATTTTATAAGAATGCATCAAGAATTGCAGCAATCGGTAAAAGAAGGAAAAATAAAAGAAGAAACAATCAATAAAGCCGTATTAAGAATCATTGCCTGGAAATACTATAGTAATATATTTTAAGGAGGAAAAATGAAAACAATAGAAATACTAGAAAAGATGGAAAAAGAACCAGGTTATTTTAATCATAATAATTACCACATTTTAAAAGCAACAGAAGAAAATATTGAATTAAGAGCAGACTTAACAGAAAATTCAATGAATCCTTATAATATAGCACATGGAGGACTAATTTTCGGACTAGGAGATACAGCCATGGGAATGGTAGTAAAGGAAAAAGCAGTCACATTAACTGCTAATATATCCTATATAAAACCAGGGACTGGAAAATACATTACTGCAAAAGCAGAACAAGTAAAAAAAGGAAATAATATATGCTTTACAAAAGCAACAATATATAATGATAAAGAAGAAATAATAGCGACAATGAATTCAAGTTACTATTTAATTGGATAGAAAGAAGGAAAGACTATGACAGTAAAAGAATTATATAAAGAGTATAAAAAATATATTGATAAAGAAATAACTTTAAAAGGATGGATTAGAAATCATAGAAAACAAAAAGAATTTGGTTTTATTGACTTTTCAGACGGAACTTGTTTTAAACATGTTCAAATCGTATATGAAAGCAAATTAAAAGATTTTGAAAAAATTCAAAAAATGCATGTTGGATGTAGTATAGAAGTAATAGGAAAAGTAGTAAAATCACAAGGAAAACAAGATTTTGAGGTTGCTGCAAGTAAAGTGATAATGCTAGGAGATTGTCCAGAAGATTATCCAATCCAACCAAAAAGACACACCAGAGAATTTTTAAGAGAACAAGCATACTTAAGACCTAGAACAAATCTATTTCAAGCAGTATTTCGAATCAGAAGTGTAGCAGCTTTTGCGATTCATGAATACTTTCAAAAAAACAATTATTTATATGTTCACACACCACTAATCACAACAGCAGACTGTGAAGGTAGTGACCAAATGTTTAAAATTACAACACTTGATTTAAATAACTTGAAAAAGAAAGAAAATAAAGAAGTTGATATGTCTAATGATTTATTTGGAAAACTATCTTATATCACTGGATCTGGACAACTTCACGGAGAAACATTTGCTCTAGCATTTAATAAAATATATACATTTGGACCAACCTTTCGTACAGAAAACTCTAATACAAAAACACATGCAAATGAATTCTGGATGATTGAACCAGAAATAGCATTTTGTGATTTGGAAGAATTAATGAATATTGAAGAAGAAATGTTAAAATACGTTGTGAAATATGTATTAGATAATTGTCCTGATGAAATTGATTTCTGTGATGGATTTGTAGAAAAGGGATTAAAAGAAAAATTAAACAAATTAGTTGATTCAAAATTTACAAAAATTACTCATAAAGAAGTAATTGACATCTTAAAAAAAGCAAAACAAAAATGGGAATTTGAACCAAGTTATGAAGATGATATAGCAAAAGAACATGAAAAATACATAACAGAATACTTTAATGGACCTGTATTTATAACAGATTGGCCAAAAGATATTAAAGCCTGGTACATGAAATTAAATCCAGATAACAAAACAGTAGCAGCAGTAGACTTAGAGGTTCCAGGAGCAGGAGAACTAATGGGAGGAAGTCAAAGAGAAGAAGACTATGCTGTCCTAGAAGAAAGAGCTACAAAATTAGGTGTTAATACAAAAGAGATTGAATGGTACATGAACTTAAGAAAATTTGGAGGGTGTGTTCATTCTGGATTTGGAATGGGCTTTGAAAGATTAATTATGTATTTAACAGGAATAGAAAACATTCGAGATGTTATTCCATATCCACGTACACC
>CADBNY010000016.1 GCA_902796215.1 uncultured Erysipelotrichaceae bacterium
ATGTTATCCTCCTTATAATAATTTTATCATATAAAAAAATCTACACACTTTTTATTTTGTGTAGATTTTCTTCAAATCACTTCTAATACTCTTTTTTTATTAAATAAATATGATATAATCAAAATACAATAGAAAGGAGTAATTAAAATGGAAGAAAAGAAAAAAAATAATGTAGGATTAATCGTACTTGTAGTTATTTTATTATTAACATGTATAGGAATGGGAACATTTATCTTTGTTAACAGAGATAAAATAATGACAAAAGAAAGCACTACAATATCAGAAACTGAAAAGAATAAGACAAATAGTAATACAGAAAAAGAAATAAAGCAGGACACAGAAAAAGACACGAAGCAGAGTACAGAAAAAGCAACAGATGGTAATACTAGCTTAAAATATTGTGAAGGTACATATACTTATAATGACAATATACCTGTTGGTGATGGAGAATTACATAAACAAGTTCGTACATTGAAAAATGATGGTACTTTTAGTGGAAGCAGAAATGATACAACAAAAGATGAAGGTACATATATAATAAAGGATGACACTATCATATTTATACATCATCCAGAAACTTATGGTGGACCAGATAATGCCTCATATACTTCTACAAGTTATTATATTTCATCAGATTGTTCATACATGAGCTATGAATATCGAAAAAATGATGGTACTCCAGTCAAAATTAAATTAACTAAATAAAGAAGATTTAATTTTATAATCAAAAACATCATTATATTTAGAAAAACTGAAAAAGACCAACAATGGTCTTTTTTTGATAAAGTGATAGAAAAATACTAAAGAAGTATTATTATAAAATATAGATAAGGTTTATACTACTAGGCAAATATTTATAGAATAAAAAAATAAAATTAAATATGGATAATGTAGTTAAGATTTACACGAATAAAATATCAGACAAAATGTAATATCTATAAGCAAGGAAAGAATTAATATTAAGATTACTATTAACTTTTGTTATACGATTATAACAAAGCATATTTGAGAAGATTAGATACTATATTTATATGAATTAGATAATGTCTCTGATGTTATAGATATACTAATATTAGTATATTCTAAAAATAGTAATAATAGTATTGTTATTAAATGGTTACAGTGATAATATAAAAGAGAGGTGATTTAATGAAAAGTAAATTATTTGCTATATCAACATTCACATTAGTTGGCTTATATGCATTATTAAGTATAATAATACTAGGAGTATGTTTATTTACTGGTATCAGTATGATTTATGGACTTTTAGCTAGTATTATTATTTTAATAATTCAATTTTTAATTGCTCCATGGCTAACAGATCTTTCTATGAAATGGTTCTATAAAGCTAAATTTGGAGCTGAAATACCAAACTATTTAAATGATTTTGTAGATGGTATTTGTACAAAATACAATATGAAAAAGCCACAATTTGCTATTATAGATGATGGAGCACCTAATGCTTTTACCTATGGAAGAACAAAAAATGATGCCAGAATTGTTCTAACTCGTGGAATTTTTGAATTACTAGATGAGGAAGAAATAAAAGCAGTAGTTGGTCATGAACTTGGGCATGTTGTTCATTATGATATGTTGTTCATGACAGTTGCACAATTAGTTCCACTAATTCTTTATTTTGTTTATCAAGTATTGATGGACACGAATGACAGTAAGAGTAGCAGTAACAATGATAACGGTGGATATGCACAACTAATTGGAGTTGTTGCCTATATTTTATATATTATTTCCCAATATATTATTTTATGGTTGTCTAGAACAAGAGAATATTATGCTGATGAATTCAGTGGAGAAGAAACTCAAAACCCAAATGCCTTAGCAAACGCACTTGTAAAAATTGGATTTGGACTCACTGTTAATTCCAATTCAAATGATGAAAATAAGGATAAGAAGAACAAAGTTAGATCTACAAAAAATGTTGGAGCTTTAGGTATTTTTGATTCCAAAACATCAAAAAGTTTAATAGTTTCATCAAATAATGATGTTAATGATAAAACAAGTATAAAGAATGCAATGAAGTGGGAAATGTGGAATCCATGGGCAATTATTTATCAATTAAATTCTACTCATCCACTAATATCAAAAAGATTACTAGCAATTAGCTCTAAAAGCAAAGATTATGGACAAGAACCATATATTGTATTTGACTTAGAAAAAAAAGAAAGTTATGTGGATGATTTTCTTATTGAATTATTAATAAAATACTTACCTAGTTTTTGGTTCTTGATAGCTGCAATTCTTTGTGTCGCATTCTTTAATGCTGATAATGAAAAATATGCTTTTATGAGCGCTGGAATATGTGGGATAATCGGAACAATATTCTTGATTATCAGATATAAAAGAAGCCATAAAAAAGGTTATAATCCACGAACAATAAAAGATTTGCTTGGAGAAGTTAAAGTTAGTGGAGTAACTTCAGTACCTTGTATATTAGAAGGTAATGTCATTGGTAAAGGTGATCCAGGATGTATATTTAATGAGGATTTTACACTTAAAGATTCGACAGGAATTATATTTTTAGATTATAATCAACCACTTTGGATTTTAAATAAAGTTTTTGCTTTGTTTAAATCTCATCAATATATTGATAAAAGAATTAAGGTTAAAGGTTGGTATAGAAGAAGCCCTGTACCATATGTAGAAATATATGAATGGGAAGTAGATGGAAAGAAAAAGAAAGTTTATACTTATTTAATTAACATGATTTTTTATTTTCTATTAATTGGAATATTTATTTTCTTAATTTGTTTAGGAATATAGAGTACTTAGTACTCTTTTTTTATCAACAAAATTGTGGATAAAATAAAAATAAAAACTTGCAAATAACAAAAAACACTACAATTTAATTATTTTTTTGATATAATAAAATTATAAGAATGGAGAAAAATATGGAAGAAGTATATGATTTTTTAAAAAAATGTGGAATTTTTTACATCGCAACAATTGATGGAGATAAACCTAGAGTTAGACCTTTTGGAGTAGTAAATATTTACGAAAAAAAATTATATATTCAAACAGGAAAAATAAAGCGTGTATCAAAGCAAATTCAAACAAATCCCAATATAGAAATATGTGGATATATTGATAATAAATGGTTAAGAGTTGAAGCAAAAGCAATAAGAGATGATAGAAGAGAAGCAAAAAAGAGTATGTTAGATGCTAATCCTACTTTAAGAAGTATGTATGATGAAGATGATGCTAATACAGAAGTATTATATTTAGAAAATGCCAAAGGAACATTCTATTCTTTTACAGAAGAACCTAGAGAAGTTCATTTTTAGGAGTAATTATGTTATATATAGGAATAATTTTTATTGCAATAATAGGAACTCTTCTACATTTTACTTATGAATGGAGTAGGCACAATAAGTTTGTTGCTATTTTTTCAGCAGTAAATGAAAGTACTTGGGAACACATTAAAATATGCATGACTCCAACATTTTTATGGAGTTTATATGATGGCTATGTTTATGGATTAAATGCCAATTATTTTATTGGAAAATCCCTAAGCTTATTAGCAATCATAATACTAATACCAATATTATTTTATAGTTACACAGCATTCACAAAAAAATCTATTTTAGTTATAGATGTTATATGCTTTTATATAACAGTAATATGCTCAAATCTAATATTTTATCATTTTATAAATACGGAACCTATTCCTTTTATTTATACATATGCAAGTCGCATATTGCTATTTTTTGAAATCTGTGCCTATATTTTCTTAACTTTTAATCCACTAAAAAATTTTCTTTTTAAAGACCCCATTTCTCACAAGTATGGATTGTCTGGACATACAGAAATAGATCATCATAACCATAATCATAAACACTAATAATTTACAAGAAAGATTTAATAGTAAAAAAAGAATTATAATAACAATTTTAATAATATAACAACTACAAAAATTTAGAAAAACTTATAAAAAATAAGGGGTGAAATAATTTGAATTTATCAAAAAGAACAAAAACAAGCCTAATATTTTTAGGAATAATTATAGTTCTAACTACTTTTTTAGGCGTTGGTTATGCCCAAATTGCAGCTGTAGATTTAGTGATTACAGGAACAGCAAGCATAAAAAAACAAGAAGGAATTATGATTACAAATGTCATATATTTTAATGGTACTAATGTAAATTCAAAACTTTCAGCAATAAATGATTTTTATCAAACAACAATGGATAGTACCATAGTATTAAATAATGATTTAGAATCCAATATAACATATCAAATAAATATTCAAAATACACTTAATGAGGAATATATTTTTGCTGGAGTAGTATATGATCCTAATTTTTATGATAATCAAAATATAATTTATGAAATATCTGGAATAAATATAGGAGATAAAATAAAACCAAATGAAATAAAAACACTAATGATAACATTCAAGTATAATGGAACAAGTCTTATAAATAATACTTTAAATTCTTTTTTAAACTTTAAATTTCAAAAAGAAGAAGCTATTTCAACAGAAAATATTCAAAATGCTATTGAAGAAAATCAAGTGTTATCAGCAAAAGAAGAAATAACATCTGAACAAACACAATAAAAGGTAATATAAGATAAAAAAATAAGAAAAGAAATAATATCAATGCTTTATATATTTATAAAATATAGGAATAAAATCAATAAAAATGAAAAACATAATAATAAAGAGAATCTATATTTATAAGTATAAAAGGTGGGATACATTTTGAAAACACAAAATCAAAAAAAGAAGGATAAAAAAATAAGAGAAAGACCTCTTTTTTTTATATTAATCATTTTTTTAAATCTAATTTTAGGAATTGGCTACGCTGAATTTGCAAATATTAATTTAAATATTGAAGGAGAAGCATCATCCCATTCACTTAAAGAAGTAATGATTACAGATATAAAATATGTAAGTAGTACTAGCACTGACCAGACTCTATCAGTAATGAATGAACCATATTTAACAATAATGAATAGTAAAATCGTATTAGGAAATGACTTATCATCACAAATTACATTTAAAATAAAAATAAAAAATAATACAGAACTTCCTGCAACATATATAGATGCAATATATGATACCGAAATTGGATATGATAATACAGATATTCAATTTTTTTTAAATGGAATAACAAAAGGAAATATCTTAAATTCCAAAGAAGAAAAGGAGTTTACAATAACGTTTAAATACAAAGAAATGTTAGCAGAAATCACAAATAAGACTTTAAACGCTTACATAAATTTTAAATTTGATATTCAAAACAAAGTAGCTAGAATAAATAACACTTATTATGATTCACTACAGTCAGCAGTAAATGCAGTTCCAAAAAATAATATAGAAACAAAAATTAACTTATTACAAGATGCAAATGAATTGGTAGAAATAAGTCAAAATCATAATATTATCATAGATTTAGAAAATCATACTTTAAATAACTATCAAAACAACCCTATTATTGAAAATAAAGGAAAACTAGTCATTCAAAATGGAGAATTAAAAACAAACGCAGTTCAAGGAGCAATTAATAATGAGCCCACAGGAAATTTAAAAATAGAAAATACAAATATTACTGCAACAAATACTAAACAAGCATTATACAATAATGGAGGAAACGCAGAAATTATTGGAAATTCTAATTTAACATCTACATCAAACCAAAGACCTGCAGTTCAGAATATAAATAATGGAACACTAATAATAAAAGAAGGAAACATAATTTCTTTTGGGTTTAGTGCTATTATAAATGAAGGAAACTTAACTATTGGAGTAAAAGATAATAATCCTAATAGAATATCTCCAAACATTCAAGGAAAAACTTATGGAGTAAATAGCACGGTAAATTATAATTTTTACAATGGAAGCTTAAAAGGTCAAGAAAAGGCAACAAATAATAATTCTTATATAAATGATAAAGAAGAAGAGTACAACATTGCCCAAGCAGAAGAAATTATAGGAGGAAAAACATATAAAGTTATTTTTTTAGCAGAAACATACACAGTAACATTTGATGCCAATGGTGGAACAACAAGCGAAACAACAAGAAATATTGCTAAAGGAGAAAAATTATGTACCCCACCAGCTGCAAGCAATCCAGGATATTCTTTTATTGGATGGTTTACAGACAGAACTACAGGAACACAAATAAATGAAAATACCATCATAAACGAAAATAATATATATTATGCCCATTGGCAAACAGAAAAAACAGCGGAAATAAACGACATAGAATATAAAACACTTCAAGAGGCAATAAATGCTGTAGCAAAAAATAATATATCTGTGGAAATAAAAGTTTTAAAGGATATTAAGGAAAACATTACAATATATTCAAATCAAAATATAACCCTAAATTTACAAACCCATACTTTAAAAAATAGTAATGAAAATCAGGCAATAAACAATAGTGGTAATCTAAATATTATAAATGGAACGATTACTTCAAGTGCTGGGAAAGCAACAATTGACAATAATGAAGGTGCAGTCTTAAGAATAACAGGATCAAATATTATATCTACAGGAACCAGACAAGCAATCTATAACAAATCAAGAGCAACAGTAGAGATTAATGAAAATTCAACTATCATATCTTCTGCAACAGGAACACCAGATACAACAACAATCCCAAGGGGAACGATTCAAAATTTAAGTGGAGGAATTATAAAAATTAATGGAGGAACAATTATTGGAACTAACCAGCAAGCAATTTCTAATGATGGGTTACTAACAATAGGAAATAAAGATAATAATATTAATAGCAGCACCCCTATAATTCAAGGAGAAACTTATGGAATAATAAGTACAAATTCAATATACTTTTATGATGGAACAATAAAAGGAATTTTAGATGCTATATCAGGAAATATTACAGAATCTGAAACACCACTTATAAATAATACAGAAACAATAAATAGTAAAACATATAAAACGCTTTATAATAGTAATTAAAAAAAGTAATTTCATAAATTCATGATATAATAATATTAATTTAAGGAGTTCAAGTATGATAGAAATTAAAAATGTTACAAAAAAATATGGAGAAAATATTGCCCTAAACAACGTATCTTTTGAAGTGCCAGATGGAGAAATATTTGCTTTCATTGGTCATAATGGAGCAGGGAAGACAACATTAATAAAAGCAATTGTTGGTATTCATGAAATTGATGAAGGAGATATTATCATAAATGGAAAATCAATAAAAGAAAAAATAGTAGATTGTAAAAAAGAAATGGCCTTTGTACCAGATAATCCAGAACTTTATGAAAATATGAAAGCTATTGATTTTATTAATTTCATATGTGATATGTATGAAGTAAGTCAAGAAACAAGAAAAGAAAATATCCACAAATATGCAAAATTATTTGAAATAGAAAACAATTTAAATGATCCAATTAATTCTTTTTCCCACGGAATGAAACAAAAAATAGCTTTAATAAGTGCCCTTGCACATAATCCAAAAATTCTTATTATGGATGAACCTTTTGTTGGATTAGATCCAAAAGCAGTATTTGACATAAAAAAAATAATGAATGAAATAGTAAAAGAAGGAAAAATAGTATTCTTTTCTACCCATATTTTAGATGTTGCTGAAAAGTTGTGTTCAAAAGTAGCAATTATAAAAAAAGGAAAAATAATGGCTGTAGGAAATATGAAAGAAATAAAAGGCGATAAATCTCTAGAAAAAGTATTTCTTGAGTTAGGGGACTAATATGAATAAACTATTTTCACTTATAAAAGTAAACCTAAACCATGATATGAATATTTTTAAAATTCATACTAAAAAAAATACAAAATTAAATAAGATTATCATTCCTTTAATTCTTACTTTATATCTAATGTTTATTGTAGGAACATATGCAACAAAACTAATAAGCATTTTAAAGCCATTACATTTAGAATTCATTATATTAACTTTATTTGCAACAGCTATATCTTTTATTACTTTAATGGAAGGAATATATAAATCAGGAACATTGTTATTTAATTGTAAAGATGATGACTTGATGTTTTCTCTTCCAATAAAAAAAAGAACAATATTATTTGTTAGAATTTTCAAATTTTACATATTTGAATTTATGTACAATTCGCTATTTTTGTTACCAGCTATCATTGTATATGCATATTATATGCAACCTAATTGGACTTATTATTTAATATCTGTCATAGCACTATTCATACTACCAATAATACCTATTGTAATATCTTGTTTCATTGGATTTTTTCTTACCTCTATATCATCAAAATTTAAAAAGAAAAATATTGTTCAAACAATATTCACAATGACTTTACTGTTAATTATTATGTATATGTCTTACAACATGAAAACATTTACCAATAATATAGTAAGCCAAGCAACTAATATAAATGATATTCTTATAAAAATATACTATCCAGTAGGAAAATATATATCATTAGTAAATAGTTTTAATATAAAAGACTTATTAGAATACATATTTTTTCATCTAATAATATTTTTTATTAGTATTTTTATCTTAGGAAAACTATATTTCAAAATAAATTCAAGTAGTAAAAAGACAATAATAAGACATGAAGCAAAACCTTATAAAATAAAACAAAATAAGAAAATAACAGCTTTCATAAAAAAAGAAATCAATCGATTTATCACAACACCTGTCTTTATCACAAATGCTGGATTTGGATTAGTTCTTTTTATTGCAATCTGCATTCTCGGAACAATAAAATTTAATTCTATTGCCGCCTCAATATTAATAACATCTAAAAATTTAACCCTAAAACAAATAGAAGACAAAGTACCTTTAATTCTATTTGCAGCAATTTGCTTCACTTCATTAATGACATCCATTACAAGTTGTATGATATCACTAGAGAACAAATCTTTTAATATTTTAAAAAGTTTACCTCTAAAATCAATTGAAATTGTAATATACAAAGTAGCAGCAGCAATCATAATAATGATTCCATGTATTCTAATTGGAGATACTATAATTTTTATAAAGTTTTCATTTAATTGGATTACAATTTTATTACTGCTAATTTCTTCTATTATCTTGCCAATAGTATCTTCACTAATCGGCATCACAGTCAACTTAAAATATCCTAAATTAGATGCAACAAACGATACTGAAGTAGTAAAACAAAGTTTAAGTTCTATGATATCTGTATTTATTGGTTTAGGATTAGTAGGAATTACAGGAATTTTGATAATGAAAATGATTGATTTTAATATAAATAACTATATAATAATCTTATTAATTAATATATTGTACTCAATAATCTGTTTTGGATTATGGATTTATCTCAAAAAAACTTGTGATAAAAGTATAAATAACATAAATTCTTAATTTTGATAAAGAAGGAAGGAAAAATAATATGAAACCACAAAAATTAAAAAAAGGGGATAAAATAGCAATTGTAAGTTTATCAAGGGGGCTTTTAGGAATGCCATTTTGTAAACATCAATTAGATATTGCTATCAAAAGACTAGAAGAATTTGGGCTAGTTCCTGTTCTAATGCCAAACACATTAAAAGATATGAAATATTTAGAAGAACACCCAGAAGCCAGAGCTAGTGATTTAAAAGAAGCTTTTATGGATAAAAATATAAAAGCAATTATTACTGCTATTGGTGGAATAGATACTTATAAAACTATTCCCTATTTAATGGAAGATGAGGAATTTAAAAAGGCGGTAAAAGAAAATCCAAAAATCTTTACTGGATATTCTGACACCACCAATAATCATTTAATGCTAAATAAACTAGGATTGTCTACTTTTTATGGACCTTGTATTCTAGTAGACTTAGCTGAATTAGATAAGGATATGTTACCATATACAAAAGAAACTTTTTTAAAATTTTTTGAAAACGAAAAATCTTATGAAATAACTTCAAGTCCAGTCTGGTACATGGAAAGAGAAAATTTTGGACCAGAAGAAATTGGAAAACCAAGAGAAACACACAAGGAGACTCACGGATTTGAAACATTAAATGGAAAAGGAACCGTAACTGGAAAATTATATGGAGGATGTCTAGAAAGTATATATGATGCTTATACTGGAATATCATCTAAGGATATACCAATAATTTATGAAAAATACAGTATTTTACCAACAGAAGAAGAATGGAAAGAAAAAATATTATTTATTGAAACAAGTGATGAAAAGCCAACTCCGGATAAATTAAAAGAAATGTTAATAGAACTAAAAAAACAAAAAGTATTAAGTTTAGTAAAAGGAATAATAGTTGGAAAACCACAAGATGAAAAGTATTATGATGAATATAAAAAAGTATATAAAGAAGTATTCAAAGATTTAAATACACCAGTATTATTTAATGTTAATTTTGGACATTCAACACCAAGATGCCTACTACCATATGATGCGAAAGCAACAATTGATTATGATAATGGAAAAATAACAATTGATAACTATTTAAAATAAATAACAATTGTAAAGAGTAAGAATATATGATATATTAAATCACGATACAAAAAGTGAAAGAGGGAATAGAATGTCAAAAAATAAAAAAGCATTAACATGCAATATAATAATACTAATCTTAGAAATAATAGGATTTAGCTTGTTTTTATATAGAAATCATTCTATTCCAATGGAATACTACACAATGGATAGTAATTTATTAGCACTCATAAGTTCTATATTATTCATCACTTTTTATAAAACAAAAAAGAAAGAGATACAAGATTTACGCTTTATCACAACAAGCTGTCTGACAGTGACATTTCTAGTAGTAATATTCATTTTAGTTCCTATGGCTAATTTTAATTTTAAAGCTTTAATGTTTGATCAAGAATTTCTTATTTTTCATACATTATGTCCAATTATTAGTATAATATCATATGTATTTTATGAAAAGAGAAGTACTAAAGAATATTTAGGATTCTTCTGCACAATTATTTATTCTATTATTTTAATAATATTAAATCTTACAGACATAGTAGTTGGCCCTTATCCATTCTTAAAAATAAAAGAACAAAGTATTTTTATGAGTCTAGTATGGAGCATTCTAATATTAGTTGGAAGCTACTACATAGGAAAAACATTAAATTATCTTAATAAACAAAAAGAAGAGGCATAAAGCCTCTCAATCTATATACAGAGGATCTTCACAAAATACAGTGAACCTTCCTCAATAATAATATATGTAAAATAAGACAAAAAATACCTAAAAAGTGAATTTAGACATAAATCCACTTTTTAAATCGATAAATTTAAAAAAATGTAGTAAACTAATAGTAATGAATTATAAGGAGGAAACATGGAACTAAAAGAATTAAAAAAACAAATAGAAAAAAATTTAAATAAAATACAAAATATTGGGAGGGATCTTTGACTTAGCATCAAAGAAAAAAGAAATAGAAGAACTACAAAAACAAACAGAGCGATTAGATTTTTGGAATAATCATACAAAAGCAGAAGAAATTTTATCAAATTTAAATGTCCTAAAAGATGAAATAAAAGAAATAGACTCTCTTGAAGAAGAAATAAAATCAATAGAAGAAATGACCGAATTATTAGAGATGGAAGACGATTTGTCTCTTCAGCAAGAAGTAGAAAATAATCTTCAAAACCTAGAAAAAAGAATTGAACAATTAAATTTAATAGTGCTATTAAGTGGGCCTTATGATAAAAACAACTGTATTTTAGATATTCATCCAGGAGCTGGAGGAACAGAATCTTGTGATTGGGCAAATATGTTATATCGAATGTATTTAAGATGGTGTGAAAAAAAGAATTATAAAGTAACAGTACTAGATTATCAAGAAGGAGAAGAAGCTGGAATTAAAAGTGTTTCAATTTTAGTAAAAGGATTAAATGCCTATGGATACTTAAAAAATGAGAAAGGTGTTCATCGTTTAATTCGTCTATCACCATTTGATTCAAATAATAGAAGACATACTTCTTTTGCATCCATAGAAGTAACACCGGAAATTAATGAAGACATAAAAATAGAAATAGAAGAAAAAGATTTAAAAATAGATGTTTATCGTTCAACTGGAGCCGGAGGACAAGGAGTAAATACAACAGATTCAGCCGTAAGGATTACTCACTTACCAACAAAAATAGTAGTAACTTGTCAAAATGAAAGAAGTCAAATTCAAAATAAAGAACAAGCATTAAAAGTATTAAAAAACAAACTTTTATTAAAAAAGATAGAAGAACAAGAAAAAGAATTAAATAATATAAAAGGAGAACAATCAAACATTGAATTTGGTTCTCAAATAAGAAGCTATGTAATGCATCCATACTCTATGGTAAAAGACCACAGAACTAATATTGAAACAAGTAATGTAAATAAAGTATTAGATGGAGACTTAGATTTGTTTATAGAAGGAAATTTAAAAAAGGAGATATAGTATGAACCCTTTAGAAAAAAGCATTTTTCAAAAAGAATACTTAAAAAATCATAACTACTTAGAACGATTAATAAAATTTATTTTTGGTTGTTTTATCGTTTCAGTTTCATATAATCTATTTTTAACTCCTAATAATTTAGTACCAGGAGGAGTAGGAGGAATTGCTACCATTTTAAATAGATTATTTGGATTTAGAAATTCAACAGTTATAATGGTTTTAAATTCATTTCTTTTAATTGTAAGCTTTTTTCTATTGGGAAAAGAAAAAACAAAATCAACTATTATAGGCTCTATTCTTTTTCCAACATTTGTTAAATTAACTGAAAATATAAATGTTTGGATTCAATTTGATACATCTCAAATATTATTATCATCTATTTGTGGAGGTATCATTTATGGAATAGGAATAGGACTGATATTTAAAGCAGGATTTACAACCGGAGGAACCGATATCATAAATCATGTTATCAATAAATATGCAAAAACAGGTATTGGAAAAAGTATGCTAGTAGTTGACGGTTCAATAGTACTAACATCAGGACTATTTTTTGGAATAAATAGTATGATGTATTCCATACTAATTCTATATATCATAAGTATTATATCCGATAGAGTAATTCTTGGAATTTCTGATAGTAAAGCCTTTTTTATTATTACCCATAAGGAAAAAGTAAAAGAATATATTATAAATGACTTAAAACATGGTATTACAGAATTTGATTCCTTAGGAGGGCATGATAATAAAAAACAAAAAGTATTAATGACAGTATTACCAACAAAAGAATACTACAAAGTAAAAGAGGGAATCAACAAAATAGATTCAGAAACATTCTATATTATTACAGACACATATGAAGTTTTTGGAGGAAAATAAAATGAAACAATATGAAAAATGTAAAAGAATATTTTTAATTAGTATTTCATTACTATTAAGTGCAATACTCTACAATCTCCTATTATTACCATTAAATCTAGTAACAGGAGGAGCTGTTGGAATAGCAACGATTACTTACTATTTATATGATTTTAATCCAGCTTTAATGATTTTTTTAATTTCTGCTGCATGTTCACTTATTAGCTATATGTATTTAGGAAAAGAAAAAACTGCTGGAACAATAATTGCTTGTGTTGTATATCCTTTATTAGTAGAAATAACATCAATACTAACAAAAAATATTAAAATAGAACCTAAAGATATTTTGTTATTAGTATTATTTGCTGGAGTACTAAGCGGAATAGCTAATGGATTAATGTATAAAAGTGGTTATACGAGAGGAGGATTACCAGTCTTATCACAAGTTTTATATGAAAAATTAAAAATCTCCATAGCAAAATCTAGTATGTTAATAAATATGACAGTTGTGTTAGTTGGAGCTTTTTTCTTTGGCACAACAAATGCCTTATATGCCATTATATTTTTATACATTAATAATATTGTAATGGATAAAGTATTATTGGGAATATCAAATAATAAAGCCTTCTATATTGTCACAGAAAAAGAAGAAGAAGTAAAAGAATATATTATTAATAATTTAAATCACACAATCACTATTTTTAATGTAACTGGGGGATTCTCAGAAAAAAAAGGAAAAGTGATATTAACAGTTATTCCTTCAAGAGAATATTATTATATGACAGAAGGTATAAAGCAAATAGACAAAAATGCTTTTTTCGTTGTAACAGATGCATATCAAGTAGAAGGGGCAAAGTAATAAGTAGAAATTTTTTATAGCTACTTATTTTTTTGACAAAATAATAAATATAATAGACAAATTTTTTCAAATATTGACAAAAGTATGTTATAATAAAATAACTAAGGTGGTGAATAGAATAGATGGATTTAATCAGAATCAAAAATGTAGATAAAAGATACAAGAATGGAGTAACAGCCATCTACGATTTAAACCTAGCAATTGAAAAAGGATCATTCGTCTTTGTTATAGGTAGTTCAGGAAGTGGAAAGAGTACCCTTATAAAGATGCTATATAGAGAAGAAAAACCAACAAAAGGACAGGTAATAGTAGGAGGTTTAGACGTAGCTAAATTAAAAAATAAAAAAGTATATAAATTGAGAAGAAAATTAGGAATAGTATTTCAAGATTATCGTTTATTACCAAAATTAACAGTATATGAAAATGTTGCTTTTGCCCTAGAATGCATTGGTGAAAAAAAAGATATAATAAGAACAAAAGTACTAAAAGCTTTAGAAGATGTAGGTTTAAAAAATAAAGTACATGAATATCCAGGAAACTTATCAGGTGGCGAACAGCAAAGAGTAGCAATTGCAAGAGCAATCGTAAACGATCCAAAATTATTATTATGTGATGAGCCAACTGGAAACTTAGACCCTGAGAAAAGTATGGAAATCATGAAAGTATTAGAAAGTATAAATAAATCTCGAGGGACGACAATTATTATGGCAACACATGATAAAGAAATAGTAAACAGAATGAAA
Organism: uncultured Erysipelotrichaceae bacterium; assembly: GCA_902796215.1. GTDB lineage: Bacteria > Bacillota_I > Bacilli_A > RF39 > UBA660 > UBA3789. The sequence continues at coordinate 14,806 of CADBNY010000016.1, forward strand.
AAGCAAGTTATTACCTTAAAGGATGGACATTTAGTAAAATTTAAACAGAAAGGAACTTATGTAGAATGAAGCTATTTAGAATGTTAGGAAGAAGCATCAGAGATGCTATAAAAAGTGTAATTAGAAACTTTTCCCTTTCTCTAGCCTCAATTTCTTGTATCACAATAACTCTAATTATTGTATCAGTTGCATTAATTGCATCATTTAATGTTCAAAATTTCACAGAAGCAATTGAAAAAGATATGACAATTGTTGTATTCTTAGAAAATGAAGCAAATGAAGACGATGTAAAAAAAGTAGAACAAGAAATAAAAAGTATTTCAAACGTAGAAAAATATACATATCAAACAAAGCAGGAAGTAAAAGAAAAAATGCAAGAAGAATCGGAAGTTTTCAATGCGGTATTAGATAATTGGGAAGATAAAGATAGTCCTTTAAAAGACACATTTCAAGTGAAAATAAAAGAAATAACTGCTATAAAAAATACTGCTGAAAAAATAGAAAAAATTGACAAAGTATCAATCGTTCGTTACGGAGAAGGAATGGTTGATAAAATGGTTAAAGCATTTTCATCGATACAAAAAATTACTTATGGAATAGTAATTGCTTTAGTAATTGTAACAGTATTCCTAATTATTAATACAATAAAATTAACAATTTCTGCAAGAAAACGAGAAATTGGAATTATGAGATTAGTAGGAGCAAGTAATTTAACAATAAAAATACCATTTATTATAGAAGGAATGATTTTAGGACTATTTGGTTCAATCGTACCAGTATTAGTTACGACATATGGATATTTAGCTTTTTATGAACATTTTGATGGATATTTATATTCAAAATTAATTCAATTAATCAAACCAGAACCATTTATCTATCAAACATCATTGATTATAGTAGGAATTGGTATTTTAGTAGGAATGATAGGTAGTGCAAGTGCTGTTAAGAAATATTTAAAAATCTGATGAAAGAAAAAGCACTAGTACTTACTGCTATTTTATTAGTAATAGTATCTTTTTTAGCACTACCAATAGATACTGTTGCAAAGACAATTCAAGAGTTCGAAGCAGAAGTTTCAAAGTATACTCAAGAATTAGAAAATAAAAAAGCAAATTTAGCAAAAAATGATAAAGAAGTAGAAGAGATAATGGCCAAAATTTCTTCCATTGAAAATCAAATTAAGGAAACTGAGTCTGAAATTGAACGTTTACAAAAAGAAATAGAAGAAAGTGAAAAAGAAATAGAAAAGAAAAGTGAAGAAAGTAAAAATATTATTTCATATTATCAAATAGCAAACGGAGAAAATTCTTACCTAGAATATGCATTTGGAGCAAACGACATAACAGATATGATTTATCGATTATCAATTGTTGAACAATTAACAGAGTATAATGATAAAATCATGAGAGAATTAGAAGAATTAATAAAAAGAAACCAAGCTGCTCAAAAAGAATTAAGCGCAAAAACAGAAGAACTAAAAGTGCTAAAAGCAGATTTAAAAAAGGAGCAAGCTAGAATAGAAGCGGATTCAGCAGCTATCAAAGAAAGTATGCCATCAATAGAAGAACAAATTAAGTCAGCTCAAGCAAGTGTAAAATATTATAAAAGTTTAGGATGTGGTGCATCAGAAGACATTCAAGCATGTGAATATCGTGTTTCTCAATCATCATCAAGTGGATCATTACCAAGCGTTGGCTTTTTCTCAAGACCTATGGAAAATGGATATATAGTTCGTGGAATGGGAGGAGGCCACTTAGGATATGACTTAAG